>DASQMK010000683.1:0-10319 GCA_035645575.1 Metabacillus sp. | reverse complement strand
AATAACCTCCCACGAATAAAGGTTGCGAACTTGTTTTTAAGCAAACTCGCAACCCCCTAAAACATCCTAGACTAACTAAATATTAGTCTTCGATAACGATACCCATACTACGTGCAGTACCTTCAACCATACGCATTGCCGCTTCAACGCTTGCTGCGTTTAAGTCAGGCATTTTTGTTTCAGCGATTTCACGTACCTTGTCACGTTTAACAGTCGCTACTTTATTACGGTTTGGTTCACCAGAACCAGACTCAATTCCAGCTGCTTTCTTAAGTAATACAGCAGCAGGTGGAGTTTTCGTAATAAATGTAAATGAACGGTCCTCGAATACCGTGATTTCAACTGGAATGATTAAACCAGCTTGATCAGCTGTACGAGCGTTAAACTCTTTACAGAATCCCATGATATTAACACCAGCTTGACCTAATGCAGGACCAACTGGTGGAGCTGGATTAGCTTTAGCTGCAGGAATTTGCAATTTTACAATTTTAATTACTTTTTTAGCCACGAGACACACCTCCTTAAGTCCGTGATGTGGTAAATGGGTTATAACCCTCCCACTCATCTAGCCATTCATTAAGAATGGTAAAATTAGGGCAACTCACATCGAGCCTACCTACCCTTATACATTCAGAAATGAATATTTCTGATCATAATTACATCTCAATCCTTTGAGACATACTGACCTATGAAATATTACCACTTTTCGTAAATGATTTCAAGTTTTTTTACATCATAATTTAGTAACTTGCGCAAAATCTAATTCCACCGGTGTTTCACGACCAAACATATTCACAAGAACTTTTAGTTTGTTTTTGTCATGATCAATTTCTTCAATTGAACCTGTATAGTTAGCAAATGGGCCTTCAGTGACTTTGACAGTTTCATTCAATTCAAAATCAATTTCTACACGACGCTCATCCATGCCCATGCGCTTTAAAATAAAATTCACTTCGTCTGGTAAAAGTGGTGTCGGTTTTGAACCATGGCCAGCAGATCCAACAAACCCTGTTACACCTGGTGTATTTCTCACAACGTACCAAGAGTCATCTGTCATGACAATTTCTACTAAGACATAACCAGGGAATACCTTTTTCTTTACAACTTTTTTCTTACCGTCCTTAATATCTGTTTCTTCCTCTTCAGGTACAACTACACGGAAGATCTTATCTTCCATACCCATCGATTCTACACGCTTCTCAAGATTTGCTTTTACTTTATTTTCATAGCCTGAATAAGTGTGCACTACATACCAATTCTTTTCCATAGCATCAGGACAATTTGTCCTTCCCTCCCCACAATAGGTTAATCAACAATCTATTTCACTAGTTCAAAAGCGCGCTGGAGCTAGATGTCCGGCACTTTTACAAAGTTAAACAAATTTATTATTTTTTATACAATGAAAAAACCCGTTTAACGGGTTTTGCAGACAAAGTTTAATATTTTCTATTATAGCACGATTTTCCATTTGTTATTCAAAAAACAAACGAATTAAAGAAGAAATACCTAGGTCAATAACCGCAAAGAACACTGCTACAAACGTCACAGTTGAAACAACCGTAATTGCATACTTTGTTAGCTCTTTACCTTTAGGCCAACTAACCTTTTTCATTTCACGAGTAACATCTCGGAAAAAACTAATTAAACGTTGCATTGAGCTACCTCCAGGAATAATAGGAAAACTTCGTGTAAGAAATAAAATAAGGGCTATTTTGTCTCACGGTGGTTTGTATGCGAATTACATACTTTGCAAAACTTCTTGACATCTAATCGGTCATTTGAACTAGTTGTGTTTTTCATCGTAGTATAGTTTCGACTTCCACACGATGTGCATGCCATAATGATTTTCTTTCGCATGTCGTCACCTACCGCAACATAATATTCTTTAAAACTGTATCATAGTAAAATTTTTTCGTCAATAAACGATAAAATCAACCTATCTTCTTGTTTATAAACTAATTTCTCTTAATTCTAAATAGCGCTCTAGCTTTCTCTTAACTCGCTGGAGTGCATTATCAATTGATTTAACATGCCGATCCAATTCTTCTGAGATTTCATGATAAGATCTGCCATCTAAGTAAAGAACTAAAACTTTTCTCTCGAGATCGCTTAATAATTCTCCCATTTTTACCTCAATATCATCAAATTCTTCTTGATTAATAATGAGTTCTTCTGGATCCATTACTTTTGCACCTGTAATAACATCCATCAGTGTCCGATCGGATTCTTCGTCATATATTGGCTTGTCCAATGAAACATAGGAATTTAGTGGAATATGTTTTTGGCGAGTTGCAGTTTTGATTGCGGTAATAATTTGCCTTGTAATACATAATTCGGCAAATGCTTTAAATGAAGTGAGCTTGTCCTCCTTAAAGTCACGAATTGCTTTGTATAAGCCAATCATTCCTTCTTGGATAATATCCTCTCTATCAGCTCCGATTAAAAAATAAGATCTTGCCTTTGCTCGAACAAAGTTGCGATATTTTGTAATTAAAAAGTCAAGTGCCTCACTTTCCCCTTCGTGAACAAGTTCAACTATTTGTTCGTCTTCCAATAATTCTAATTCTTCCTTGTTGACTTTATCCTTGTTGATTGGTGAATTCAAGCCGATCCCCCCGACCGCACGCAAGATAACAATATTATACAGTATTAATTTTGTAAGCGTCAACTAACTATAAATCGCCCCTCCGCCATTTCTCTAGTTTTTCCATAACATCCTCAGGAATGGCGATTTTTGACGAAGGTCGTTTCTCCTCTATTTTCTTCACTTTATGTTGAATTCTATTTTCAATCGAATTCATTTCATTTAAAAGTTCCCTTGCGGATTTCCTCAGTGCTCCCTGACCAAATATTGCCCATTGTTCAGTAAAATCAGATGTTGCTACATGAACCTGTGTCTTGATATTGCTTAATGAAATGGCCAGCTTTTCGATTCTTTCATCCGCTGTTTCGTTTTCTCGGGTGAAAATCACCTCAACCCGGTGATTCTTTTGTTTTTTCTCGATCCCCTTTACCATATGTGCATCAAAAACGATAATAACTCTAAAGCCTGTATATGCTTGGTACTCAGCCATTTTCTCAATCAAAAGATCCCGTGCTTCGGCCAATCCATTTTTCTTAAGCTTTTGTAAGTCAGGCCAAGCACCAATAATGTTATATCCATCCACTAATAGGATATCCATTTCACACTACTCCCCTAAAGGATATCGCTTTCTGTATACCTCATACATTAAAAGACTGGCTGCTACTGATGCATTTAGTGATGTTACATGGCCAACCATCGGCATTTTGATAAGAAAATCACATTTTCCCTTGATTAATCGGCCAATTCCTTTTCCCTCACTACCTATAATCAAGGCCAAGGACATCTTACCATCAAGGTTCCGATAATCATCTGCACCTTTTGCATCTGTTCCAACTATCCATACTCCTTTATCTTTTAACTCATCAATAGTTCTAGCCATATTTGTTACTCTAGCAACAGGTATGTGTTCAATTGCCCCTGTTGATGATTTCGCAACGGTCGCTGTGAGCCCTACAGCTCTTCGCTTTGGAATCACAATCCCATGTGCGCCAACAGCATCTGCTGTTCTCATAATAGACCCTAAGTTGTGAGGGTCTTCTATTTCATCTAAAAGCAATAGAAATGGTAATTCTCCTCGTTCCTCCGCTACTTTCAAGATATCATCAACATGAACATATTCATAAGCAGCGACCTGTGCAACTACACCTTGATGATTTCCTTCAACCATCTGGTCGATTTTCTTTTTTGGAACAAAGTTAATGGTGATTCCTCTTTCTTTCGCTAACTTTGTAATCTGCTGTGCTTGTCCTTTTAGTGAGTTTTCAGCTACCCAAATTTTATTAATATCTCGCGATGATTTTAGCACTTCAATCACAGGATTGCGCCCTATAATGAAATCTTCACTCATGATAACCCCTCCTTTTCACCGTCAACAAATTCAAAGGATTTCTGAATCAATTCCTCAAGACGTTCATGTTTTTTCTCTAAATATAAGTACCCAATCAGTGCTTCAAAAGATGTACTATATCGATAGGTTTGGACATTTGTATTTTTTGGAATCGTTCCCGATTTTGCATTTCTTCCACGTCTTAAAACCGCTTCTTCTTCTTCAGAAAAAATTTCTTGCGAATAAAAATGGTGCAAAACACTTGCCTGTGCCTTCGCTGACACAAACCTCTTCGCCTGATTATGTAGCTGGTTTGGCCGAATCGTTCCTTTTGCTAAAAGATAATGCCTAACATAAATCTCATAAACAGCATCACCTATATATGCCAAAGCCAAGCTATTTAAATGCTTAGAGTCTTTAATTGTCTTAACATCTAAAAACATGCTGGTCCTCTTTTCTTAAAATCGTGGCAGTATTAGAAAAGCGCAAGCGCCTTAGTCATCGCCCTACAAACTGGAGGAGCATCGACTGAGATAAAGCGAGACTTCCATTAGGGGCTTTATCCTAATGGATAGCGAGTCTTATCGGACTTTTACCGGGCAGTTAACTCTCACACTATGTTTCTCCCTTGAGTCATTTTATACTGCCCGTTAAAGCGGGGCAAAGAAAACACGGTAAGCGCAAGCGAACCTATGTTGACTTATCGTAGGGAGATGATCTGAAGTTTGATAGGCGATAGGCGCTGGAGCTAGACACCAAAACTAAGTACAAAAGTTTATACTTCTGTTAGTAAATCTAAAGCGCAAGCTCCTTGGTTATTAAATATTACTATGCCACTTTCCTTGCTATTTATCTTTATTCCCTATTATTTCATCCTATAATCAATTACGTTTCCATCTCGTTCCTTGAGGAGTATCCTCTAAGATGATGTTTAAATCTTTCAATTTATCACGAATTTCATCTGCTAATGCAAAATTACGATCTTTTCTTGCTTGAATACGCTGTTCAATCATCATCTCAATTTCTTCGTCAAGCAGTTCTGTTGAATCAAATGTAACACCTAAAACATTTCCTAGCTTGTCAAATTGTTCAAGGAAGGCTTGGATAACCTCTTCTGATGTATTTTGCTCCTGCATATAGTAATTAGCCTGTTTTGATAGATCGAACAAAACGGAAATCGCGTTTGCAGTATTAAAATCATCATCCATCTCTTTAATAAATTGCTCGCGATAGGAATTGATTTTATTAAGCCATTCTTGGTCATTCTCTGTTAGATTATTGCTGCTATTTTTACGATGTTTAAGATTCCCATAAGATGTTGTTAATCTTTCAAAAGCGTTCTTTGTGCTTTCAAGTAACTCTTGTGAGAAGTTAATTGGATGTCTGTAATGTACAGATAGCATAAAGAATCGTACAATTTGCGGATCAATTTCCTTAATAATATCGTGTACTAAAACAAAGTTCCCTAATGACTTAGACATCTTTTCATTATTTATATTGATATAGCCATTATGCAACCAATACTTTGCAAAAGTTTTTCCCGTCACGGCTTCAGACTGAGCAATTTCATTTTCGTGGTGTGGGAATGTCAAATCCTGACCACCTGCATGAATGTCTATTGTATCCCCTAAATATTTCTTAACCATAGCAGAGCACTCGATATGCCAACCAGGTCTTCCATGTCCCCAAGGACTTTCCCAGGAAATTTCGCCTTCTTTTGCTGCTTTCCAGAGAACAAAGTCTAATGCATCTTGTTTTTTATCTCCAACTTCGATTCTGTTTCCTAGACGCAGTTCCTCAATTGACTGATGAGAAAGTTTTCCGTACTCTTTGAATTCTCTTGTTTTATAATAAACATCCCCACCAGCTTCGTATGCAAATCCTTTATCAATTAGTGCTTGAATAAAGTCAATAATAATATCCATGTTTTCTGTCACACGAGGGTGAATAGTAGCGCGTTTGCAGCCAAGTGCTGAAACATCCTCAAAATAAGCATCAATAAATCGATCTGCTATTGTTGGTACATCTTCTCCAAGCTCATTTGCCGCTTTTATCAATTTATCGTCAACATCAGTAAAATTTGAAATAAATGTTACTTCATAGCCGCGATATTCTAAATATCTTCTTACAGTATCATACACAATTGCTGGTCTAGCGTTCCCTATATGAATATAGTTATAGACAGTCGGACCGCAAACATACATTTTCACTTTCCCTGCTTCAAGAGGCTCAAATGTTTCTTTTTGTCTCGTTAGCGTATTGTACAACTTTATTGTCATATTCACTCGTTCCTTTCTTTAGGTGTTGTACTTCATATCTTAAATTTTCTAATTCCGTTTCTAATTCTTTAAATCGGTCTGCAACCGGATCCGGAAGATCACAATGGTTTAAATCTTGATCAACTCTTCTTCCGTTTTGAATAACCACCCTTCCAGGTATCCCTACAACAGTTGAATGATCAGGTACATCTTTTAGCACAACAGATCCTGCTCCTATTTTAGAGTATGCCCCTACTGTGATGGACCCTAATACCTTCGCTCCTGTTGCAATTAAGGCGTGGTCTTTAATGGTTGGGTGTCTCTTTCCTTTTTCCTTACCAGTACCACCTAAGGTAACACCTTGGAAAACCGTAACATTATCACCTATTTCACATGTTTCACCAATCACAACACCCATTCCGTGGTCGATAAAGAAACGACGTCCAATTCTTGCTGCAGGATGAATCTCTACTCCCGTAAAAAATCTGCTTATTTGAGAAACAGCCCTCGCTAAAAAGAAGAGCTTCTTTTTATATAATGCATGAGCAATACGATGACTCCAAATGGCATGCAGCCCTGAATAAGTTAAGATGACTTCAAAATAGCTTCTTGCTGCAGGGTCTTGCTCAAATACAATTTCAACGTCTTCCTTCATCATCTTTAACACTGGTTTTACCCCCTATCCCGTCTTGGTTCTAACAAAATAGCTAACTTTCCCCACAAAAGTAATATAAATATAAAAAAGCGCCTCTGTACAATGACAGAGACGCTTTGATGCGCGGTTCCACTCTGTTTAGGCAGAAGAAATCTTCCCTTCTCACCTCAACTTTAGCTCTGTAACGTAGAGCAACCCGCTTTTACTTACTAGTCCTTAGAAAGACGTTTAGTAAAAGGCTCAAAGGTGCATTTCAAGAATTATTTCTCTTAAACCTCTTTCAGCCTTGGAGGTTCTCTCTAAAAAGGAAATAAATCTCTACTCTCCTTATCAACGCTTTAAATATAGTTTATCCATACTATATTACATTTTTATCTAAATGTTAACTAATAATATTTTTTAATCTAGTTAAAACAGTGTCTTTTCCTAATACAGCAATAGATTTTGGTAAATCTGGTCCATGTGTTTGCCCTGTCGTTGCCACACGAATTGGCATAAATAAATTTTTGCCTTTTTGACCTGTTGCTTTTTGGACAGCTTTAATTAAGCCTTTAATCGTACCTGCTGTAAAGTCATCCGCATGCTTAATTTCATGCTGAAATGCTTTTAACACTTCAGGAACTTGTTCCCCTTCAAGAACCTGTTTTTCTTCCTCATCATAACTGATCTCTTCTTTAAAGAATAATTCTGTTAATTGAACAATTTCTGCTCCGTAGTTTAACTGATCTTGATATAGCGCGATTAACTGATACGTTCTTTCTCTTTCTTCATCGCCCATATCCTCAGCAATCTTACCAGCCTTTACTAGATGCGGTAATGTAAGTGGGATCAGTTTTTCTAGCTCAAGCTGTTTAATATATTGATTATTCATCCAAGCTAGTTTTTGTGTATCGAAAACAGCAGGCGATTTCGATAAACGAGCTGCATCAAATATCTCAATAAGCTGATCTTGAGTATACACTTCTTCTTCCCCAACTGGTGACCAGCCAAGCAATGAAATAAAATTAAACAATGCTTCCGGTAAATAGCCTAATTCTTCATACTGCTCAATGAACTGGATAATTGACTCATCACGCTTACTCAGTTTTTTACGGCTTTCATTTACAATCAATGTCATATGACCAAAGATAGGAATATCCCAGCCAAAAGCCTCATAAATCATCATTTGCTTTGGAGTATTCGAAATATGATCTTCTCCTCTAAGTACATGCGAGATTTTCATTAGATGATCATCAACCGCAACAGCAAAGTTATAAGTCGGTGTCCCATCTTTTTTAACAATAACAAAATCGCCCATTCCTTCTGAATCAAAAGAAATATCACCTTTGACCATATCATAAAAACGGTATTCCTTATTAGCTGGAACTCTAAAACGTATACTTGCCTTTAAGCCCTTTGCTTCTAATTCCTTTTGCTCTTCCACAGTTAAATTTGCATGCTTACCGGAATACATTGGTGTTTCTCCACGTGCAATTTGTTCTTCACGCTCTTTTTCTAACTCTTCTTCAGTGCAATAACACTTATAAGCTAAACCTTTCTCTAGAAGCTCTTCATAATATTTTTTATAGATATCGTTTCTTTCTGACTGACGATATGGACCATATTCTCCACCTACATCAACACTTTCATCCCAATCTATGCCAAGCCACCTTAAGTATTTAAGCTGACTCTCCTCACCGCCGGCGATATTACGCTTTTTATCCGTATCCTCAATACGAATGATAAACTTTCCGCCTTGATTTTTTGCAAATAAATAATTAAATAATGCTGTTCTTGCGTTACCGATATGTAAATGCCCTGTTGGACTAGGAGCATAACGCACTCTCACTTCATTAGTCATTTTTCCTACCTCCGTTAAAATTATTAATAAAAATCTTTTATGTAGCTATGGAATAAGTATCTGCGAAGGTTGATTGAAGCTTAAGGATGCTCACTTTCCGCTCCAATCAACCTAAACAATTTTTTAGTTCAAAGATCTAATTAAAAAACAACAAACTTTTAGAATAGAGCCTTTATAAAATGGCTTATTTTTCACATCATGATTAGGTCAGAATCATTTTATCACCAATGATCATAAGACACAAAATTAATTATTAATATTTATGAGCGCTTTTGTATTAACACTGTTGCTTGTGATGCAATTCCTTCCTGCCTTCCAGTAAAACCTAATTTCTCCGTTGTTGTTGCCTTAACATTTACTTGAGAAATATCTGCTTCTAGCAATTCAGCAATTCGTGCTCTCATTTGATCAATATACGGTGCCATTTTCGGTTTTTGTGCAATAATTGTACAATCAATATTTCCCAATTCATATCCTCGCACTTTAACTAGATTCCACACGTGCTCTAACAATTTAGCTGAATCAGCATCCTTAAATGCAGGATCCGTATCAGGAAAATGCTTTCCTATATCTCCTTCTGCAATTGCACCTAGACATGCATCTGCAACTGTATGTAATAAAACATCCGCATCAGAATGACCTAATAATCCTTGTTCATAGGGAATTTCAATCCCTCCAAGAATTAAAGGACGGCCCTCCACCAATTGATGTACATCAAATCCTTGTCCAACTCTTATCATTATTTTTCCTCATTTCTCGTTAAAATAGCCTCTGCGATATAGAGGTCTTCTGGTGTTGTGATTTTCATATTTGTATAGTCCCCAACTACAATTGATACAGGTTGTCCCACTCTTTCTAACAAACTTGCATCATCTGTACCTAAATATCCTTCATTTATCGCTTTTTCATGTGCCTCAAGAATCATTCTTAACTGAAAAGCCTGAGGTGTTTGAACAGACCAGAGTGTCGATCTTTCTACCGTCTCAGCTACGATGCCGTCCTCGACCTTTTTAATGGTATCTTTTACAGGGACAGCTAGGGTTGCTGCTCCAGTTTCAACTGCCTTAGCCACCAGACGATCGATACTTCCATGAGTAACAAACGGTCTTGCTCCATCATGAACAAGCACTAGCTCTTCATCTTTTACTACCTTTAACCCATTATAAACGCTATACTGTCTCTCTTTACCACCTGTTACAAGCTTCTGAACTTTTTTTATCTGATACTTCCTCATCAAATATTGAAAATCAGCTTTTTCCGCTTCATTTATAACCAATATGATACTAGAGCATTGATCATGTTCTTCAAATACTCTTAAGGTATGAATAATAATTGGTATTTCATTCAATTCGATAAATTGTTTATTTCTCCCTGCTTTCATACGTTTTCCTTGTCCTGCAGCAGGTATGATCACATGATATTTCATGAAGTTACTCCTTAAATATTCAGTATGAAAATATTAGAAAATCATGGCTTCTCGGCAAATCCTATGGTAAAACCATAGTTTTTTCTAATACTATCCTCGATTAACATTTTATACTTTTTGACAGTATAAGAAAAGATTACACCTTATATGTAAAACAAAGGGCCAGATTCCATCTACTTATGGAATCTGACCCCTTTAATTTTCTATAAACTTGTTACAATGCTTTTTC
>DASQMK010000682.1:0-7413 GCA_035645575.1 Metabacillus sp. | reverse complement strand
GGCCAGGTTTTGGAGGGCCAGGTTTTGGCGCTTATGGATTTAATCCGCTAACGACAGGTCTTTTGTGCTTTGGAGCAGGTCTTCTTGGCGGAGCATTCCTGACTAATAATGGTCCATTCCGTGGTTACTATTACTATAGATAATTCATATGTATAAACTGCTTGAGACGCTTGACTTTCAGATATCGTCAAATCACTGATAGCAAGCGGTTCTCAGCAGTTTTTATTAAAAAAATCGAATCATACTGATAATGACTGCCCCGATACTAATCCCTGTCGCTATTATCCACTTTACCAGTTGCAAATGGCTTTTGACGATCTTGCTGTCAATTTCTTCTTGTGAAGCAATCTTTTTCTCCATAAATATCTTGTCCACTACAACCCTGACGTCATTTTCATCAAGATGATTTGAATGAAACTCCTCTAAATGCTCAAGTTGTTGTTCTAATTCAATAATCCTTTGTTCAAGCTCCCATAACCTCTCTGTGTCCTTCATATTTTCCATCCTTCTCTAGCTTTTCTATTATGTTATTCAAGTATTAAAAAAAGGAATGAGCTAGTGTATTAATTCAAAATCATTACAATTGAAATGTACGTAAAAAAATATTGTTGACTTCGTGAACAATCTCTTCTAATATCAGAATGCTAAGGTTATCATTATTAGTAAATTTTGTCAGAGATGCATACATAATTGTTGATTTAAAAAACAATCTAATAGCATCCTCTGCATTTTTTAGGAAAATCTAAAACCATCACATCAAAGATTTTTACTTTATGCACTACACCCTATATCAAATATAGAGAAATGAGGAGGAATGTTATGGAACATTTGGAAAATAGACAAAAGGTTCTGATTATGATTGCCATCATGTCTGCGATGTTTTTCGCTGCTGTGAATATGACAATTGTTGGTACAGCTTTGCCAAAAATCGTATCTCAAATCGGTGGTATGGAGTACTTTGACTGGGTATTCACCGTCTATATGTTAACTTCTACGATTACTGCGATGTTAGTTGGTAAACTTTCTGATATTTATGGAAGAAAAATCTTTATTTTAATAGGTATCGGTATTTTTATGACCGGTGCATTTTTATGTGGTACTTCTGACAACATCATCCAACTTATTCTGTACCGCGGTCTTCAAGGATTTGGCGGAGGAATGATTATGTCATCTGCGTTTACAACTGTTGGCGACTTATTTAGCCCTCGTGAACGAGGAAGATGGCAAGGATTACTCGGTGCTATGTTCGGTTTGTCTAGCTTATTTGGGCCAACCCTAGGCGGCTATATCGTCGATAACTTCGATTGGCATTGGATCTTTTGGGTTTTCCTGCCAATTGGTTTCTTCGCGTTTGCTTTAATCTTAAAATTATATCCATCACAAAAGGCAAAAGAAAAGGAACCAATCGATTTTCTTGGTTCAATTACCCTAACTATTACGATCGTCTCGTTATTATTAGGTTTTACATGGGCTGGAGATAAGTTTGAATGGGCTTCTTTTCAAATCATTGGCTTATTTGGTTTGACACTTATCTCACTAATTGCGTTTATTTTTATTGAACTAAAAGCAAAAAGTCCTGTTTTACCACTATATCTTTTTAAGAACAGCGTATTCACCGTTTCAAATATAGCGGGGATGCTGATGGGGATGGGAATGTTCGGAACCATTATGTATGTTCCGTTTTACGTTCAAGGAGTACAAGGTGAATCAGCAACTGTTTCAGGTCTTGTTGAAATGGTTATGACGATCTTCATGGTGATCTCAAGTATCGTTGTTGGTAATTTAATTACGAAAACAGGTAAATATAAAATTTTTGCCTTACTAGGTTTGATCGTCATGGCAGTCGGACTCATTTTGAATTCAACTTTACAAGTGGAGTCCTCCTTAACAAGATTGATCATCCAACTTATTGTTGTCGGAATTGGTCTTGGTTTAAATATGCCTGTCTTTAACATTACTGTTCAAAACGCAGTAAGTCATAAGTATCTTGGAGTGGCAACCTCCGCTATGCAAACATTTAGGCAAATCGGCGGAACAATCGGGGTTGCATTACTTGGCTCTGTTATGGGGAACAAGATGGCAAATGAGCTTTCGTCATCCTCTCAAGGAGAAAATATTCCATCTCCACCACCTGAAATGGCAGAAACGATGTCACAACTGCAAAATCCACAGGTCTTAATGGATTCCGAGCAATTAGAAAGAATTCGTACAGAATTACCTTCTGAAATGACACCGTTCTTTGAACAATTTATTCAAATTCTAAAAGAAGCATTAAACACCTCACTAACAACCGTATTTACTGTGAGTGCTGCCATTATAGGATTAGCTTTTGTTGTTACGCTTTTCTTAAAGGAGATTCCTCTAAAAACAACAAACAATGATGAGGAAGAAACGGAAGAAAAGAAAGTTGAGGTTGTTAGATCTTAACTAGTAGAAGAGGATGTGCATGAAGCACATCCTTTTCGCATGTCGACATTGTATTAGATAGTTTCTGGCCAGTTATCGCAGTGGTAAAGCCCTCATTTTTGCAGATTTCACCGAGTTTCTTGCAACTCGAGATAGAGATTTTTTTGCAAACCCAATAGAAAGAGGATGTGCATAAAGCACATCCTCTATTTATCTACCAAATTAGAAAAATTGCATTTATTCCTCAGGCATCTCAACTTCTGAGGCTTTTTCAAGCTCAGCCTGTAATTCAGCTTCACTTTTGACCTCTTCATCTTCTTCTTTTTGAGTGAACACTTGGTCCCAATCTTCTTTAGGGTCGAACATCCCCTCTTCAAGAGTATAATCATTCAAGATAACATGAAGTTCAAGAAGCGTCTTGTAAACATGATAGATATTCTTCTGACTCTCTACAGGACTTGAAGCTTGGTTGATCCGAATTAATACCTGTAACAAATCTTGGCTTAAAGAATCATTAGAATTTACTTGTTCAGGTAAAAGCTCATCAATTTCAACTGCTCGCTGATGGAGTTCTTCCTTTACACTTTCTGTAACCCAGCTATCCGAGTAATTATCTTGTGGTCCATTTTTTCTAGCGTTTTTAAAATAACTACCGTTGACAATTTGTTGGAAATATTCGAATTGATTGGCTACAAGTTCTTTAGCATCTTCTTCTGAAACAGCCTCAATTGCTTCCGATGCCTTGTCCACTTCAGCGATTGTCTCTACGTCCGCCCCTGTCGAACCTTGAGCCTGCTCTGCAGCTAACTCCCCATTATCTTTAGAAGGATTTAACAAATACAAACTAACACCAATTATTATGATAGCAATAGATCCTAGTATGATTTTATTTCTCAATTTTTGACATCCTTTCTAATGACCCTTCGTATATCGTAATACATTTGGAAGAAAAATCAACTGTTTTACTGAAATGTTTTATTAGTTGTAAGAATTAAAATATTACTGTAAAAGTCTTATCTACATAACAAAAAGACTTCAACATGATAGTCGAAGCTTTTTTAAATAGTATACGATTGGGCGAAAACACATTAAGAATCCCTTTAAATGCTATTTAAAAATGCCTGAATAAATGGTATTGCTGCTCCTATAGGAACCCCATTTCCAGGTGAACGACTGATATGGATAAAAGGATCTTTGCTTGGAAAAGCTGTTCTTTCATTGTCTTTTTCATGGAGACTGTCAATATCACTTTGTTGTAAATACGGAGAAATATGTCCACCTAGAATAAATTCTCTGTTAATGACAAGGTGAATATTGTTGATAGAATAGGCAAGATAATCTAAAAACGCATCCCATCTTTCCATATAGGAAAGATCTCCTGACCGTACTTGTTGAAAGAAAAAGTCCAGGGATTCACCTTCTTCTAAAAGCGCATTAATTGAGCAGTAGGTCTCCATACATCCTTTCTTACCCGCAATAACAAGATGGACCATTCGGATCTATTGTCATATGCTCAACCGTGCCACTATGACCTTCTTTTCCCATTTCGATTTGATTATTTATAATAATGGCTCCTCCAAGATGCATACCAATCGACAAATAGACAGCGTCCCCAATATCATTTCTCATCCAAAGCTCTGTTGTTGCAGCCCCTTCGCATCATGGACAAACATACGTTCCAAGGTTAACATCAAATCTTCATGAACGAAACATTTTAGTATCATCTAGAATGATTTGCGCCTTAATTGGAACCGCTTTATTTATGTCTATTACAATGCCATTAGTAGAGTTCTTCGGACAAGGAGATACGCAAAAAGGATTTCTTATCACAATGAGTATCTATGGTGTCATTGCGATGCTATTATTTGTTTTTACCTTTATGAATACCAAAGAGGTTATACCCCCAACAGTTCAACCTGGAAAAACCTCTATTATAGAAGATTTAAAAGGTATGACAGATCAAACATTTATTTTCTTAATTTTAAATTTCCTTTATTTCGCACTATTTGTTATTAGAAACACAACGGTAATTTATTACTTCACCTATAACCTAGGACGTACAGATTGGCTAACATTGTAGGCTTATTCGGAATTCTATCCGGTCTACCGATGCTACTTTTCTTACCAGCGTTTCAGAAGAGAATGACTAAGAAAAACGTTCTATTATTAAGTACAGCCATTTATATCGTTGGGGACCTTATGACTTATTTCGGAAAATCATCTGCTGCGATGCTTATTGCAGGTCTTGCCAAACGCAAGCACCGTGGATTAGAAGAAGGTGTTTCGCGTTCATTCTTTATTATGGAAAACAAAAAAATAGTATCCACAGCTTCCACCGCTGCAGAAAACTCTCTATCAGCCATGGTAGTAGGTGTAGCAACCTTAGAATCTTATAAGAAAAAAGGATATGCAACGCAATGTATGGTTAAGCTTTGCAATCAATTGCTAGAAGAAAATAAAGAATTATGCTTGTTTTATGATAATCCGAGTGCGGGAGCTATTTACAAACGAATTGGATTTGAAGATATCGATTTTTGCATGATGTATTTGTTTAAGAAGGATTAATTGGAATAGAAAGATTGTTCTTTGCCTTCAATTCCAAATTTGCTTATAAACTCGAGGCTAGGCGCTGGGGCTAGATACTAAAAAACTACGCACAAAATTTTACTTACTTTTAAATAAAAGACGGTACACTGCCTTAAATTAAGTGCAGTATACCGTCCTTATTTTGCTTTAGTTATTCCAAAGCTCGACTCTTTCTTTAATTAATTCTGTACGCATTTTCTCAGCTTCTTTTGCACCTGCTTTATCAATTTCAGCTAAGAAATTGTCATATAGTTTATCAAAATCTGCAGGGTCAGCAAGAATCACTTCCGGAATACGTTTTTTCACGATATCTAATATTCTTTGTTCGATTAAAGCTAATTCTGAGTCACTCGGTACTGTGATGTTAAATGATGCTCCCCAAGGCTTAACAGGGAACTCATCTTCTTGTGGGTAAAGCTCTTTCCAAGATTCAACTCCATAATTACTTAGAACTTCTTTTTCAACATCAGTATATGAATCCTTGACTTGTTCTGGTGAAGCAATCGTATATGTTTGACCTGTTGAATCAACAACTCCATCTCCATATGCAGGAGCAAATCCTTTTAATACACCTACACCTGTTTCTTTCACATAATTTGCATTGTTATTTCTTTCATTCATTTCTTCTTCAGGAATCACTCGTTTTCCATCAACAATTTCATGGTTTTCTCCTTCAATACCCCAGTTTTGTAGGATCTGTCCTTCTTCTGATGCTAGGAAATCAAGGAATTTAATGGCTGCGACAGGGTCTTCTGCATCAACTGAAATCCCAATTCCCCAGCCTGCTAAGTAACCAGCGCTTTGGAAGTTTGCATGTTTTATATCTTCGGAAAGTGTTGCAGGGTATAATCCGTACATTCTTTCTGCCTTTCCTTGTTCACGTAATGAACGTTGGGCATCAGCAAATTCCCAATCGTCATCAATAATCCCAAGTACACGACCAGATGATAGCTTCGCTAAATATTGATCATATTTTTGGACAAAACTTTCAGGGTCAAGTAAACCTTCATCATTCATATGGTTCAACCAACGGAAGTATTCTCTTTCCTCCGGACGTTTATAATGGAACGTTGCTTCATAAGTTTTTGGATCCACATAAAACTCACCATCATCTGATGCTCCTGTAGACCAGAAGGCCGGGTTCGTTGTGGAAATCATAATACGCCAATCATCTGCTAAAAGAGATAAACCAAGAGTAGGTTGCCCATCAATTGTTGGATTTGCTTCTTTATACTCTCTGATAGCGTTCTCAAAATCTTTTAACGTTCTAATTTCAGGATAGCCTAATTCTTTTACAACCGCATGTTGTAAACCTACGCCATGACTTGGACTAAAATATTCTTGATCAATTGCTGCTGTAGGGAGAATATAGATGCCTTCGTCTTCACTACTCCATTTTAATCGGCTTAAATAATCTCCATAAATTTTCTTTAAGTTCGGGGCATGTTCTTCAATTAAATCTGTAAGATCGATCAGTGCACCTGCTTCAACAAGTGTACCAGCCCCACTCTTTGGGGCTATTAAATCAGGATATTCACCACTTGCCACCATTAAAGCGATTTTTTGTGTTCCACCGTTCACATCAAATTCCGGATTTAATGTGACACCTGTTTTTTCTGTTACAAGTTTACTAACCGGACTTTGCATATCATCCCATTGTGAATGAGGATCAGCACTGAATAATGTAAGCTCTGTAACGCCATCCTTTTTCCCATCGCTCTCTTTTGAGGAAGAATCCTTACTGCTACAGCCTGAAATCACAAGCATTAAACTAAGTAACAAAAATAACATGATTTTCATTGAACGCTTCTTCATGAATGTACCCCCTAATGTTTTATCGTTTAAGGAAAATGATCAGTTTATACAAGGTAAATCTTCAAGGTTCACCTCCTTAATGTGTAAAGTGGAAGAATTCTTTATTAACTCTTCACTGCCCCAATCGTCATCCCTTGTACAAAATACTTCTGAACGAATGGATAAACGACCAGAATTGGTACGATTGTAACCATTGAAATTGCCATTTTAATAGATTCTGGTGAAACAACATTCTTCAACTGTTCACCTGATAAACCTTTCATCGCATCTGGATCCGTGCTTCCCATTGATGTGTTTTGCAGGATTTTCATTAGTTCATACTGTAAAGTTGTTAAACTCTCATTCATACTGTTATATAGGTACGTATCAAACCAGGAATTCCAATGGCCAACAGCGACAAATAAAGCAACGGTTGCTAATACGGGTTTACATAAGGGTAAAATAATTTTCCAAAAAATCGTAAAATCATTCGCACCATCAATTTTTGCTGATTCTTGTAAGGAATATGGAAGCCCATCCATAAAGGAACGAACAATGATAATATTAAAGGCATTTACGATGCCTGGAATAATATAAACATAGTAGCTGTTGATTAACCCTAAATCT
>DASQMK010000681.1:0-4808 GCA_035645575.1 Metabacillus sp. | reverse complement strand
TAAGTATAGCTGGTGGACATCCAACAGAAGACTTCACAAATAGAGCTTACAAAGGCAAAACAGTAACAGCTGCAAATACAAAAGATCTTGATCTTGTACTTGAAACAAAAGAGAAAATGGGTGACAAGCCTGTAATTGTTTCAATTAACATGAGTACTCCGTCAGTACTTGCTGAATTTGAAAGTAAAGTCGATGGAATTCTAGTAAACTTTGGTGTACAAGACCAAGCTATACTTGACGTCGTTTCAGGTAACGTTGAACCTTCGGGGCTTCTACCGTTTCAAATGCCAGCTAACATGAAGACTGTAGAAGAGCAATATGAAGATGTTCCACATGATATGGAGGTACATGTTGATACAGAAGGAAATGCTTATGACTTCACCTTTGGCTTAAACTGGGATGGAGTGATTAACGATTCTCGAGTAGAAAAATATCGTCCGGAGTAATTAATATTAGTCAGACACTTATAATAGAAAGTTTCTTTTATGAGTGTCTGATTTCACATTTACATATTAAGGATTATCACGTTCATTCATGTATTTAACCAGGAAAACAATTTCTTTCTCTTTAACCATCCTCCCTCTATCATTTATAAAAAAACCTAAATCAAGCTATCAACTTTGAATGTTCGATTTAGTTTTTTCTCTTATTCTTATTTACTTTAATCAATCTTATCTATTAAAGATTCTACTACTGATTTTATCCTGACCAGATATAGTGAAATTTTCATTACTTATTTATTTAACCTTCTATATTCTGAGGGGGTCGTTCCACATATACGTTTAAATGTATTACTAAAGTAAGCGATATCATTATATTCTAAACGATCAGCTATTTCAGATACTCGTAATGAGGTTTTGATGAGCAGCTTTTTAGCCTCTTCCATCCTTACCTTCATAACATAGTCCATAAATTTCATATTCATTTGTTCTTTAAATAAAGAGCTTAAATAACTTGAATTTAGGTGTACGGCGGATGCTGTCTCTTGAAGGGTTACCTCGCCGGGCATTTTCTGGTGTATAAAAGTGATCACTTTTTCAATGGTTGAACGTTCTTCATCGGGAATCATTTGACTATTTTCTTGGCGTTGTTCTTTTTCCTCCTGCTGCTTTCTCAAAATACGTTCCTCTTTAATCTTGGTTAATATGGCGGACATATCTTCAACCAATACTGGCTTAAGCAAATAGTCTCTAACACCTAGTTTTACTGCTTGTTGTGCATACTGAAATTCATCATGCCCGCTTACGATAATAATATCTGTTTTAAACTGTTGTTCATGAATAGTTTGAGCTAATTGCAAGCCATCCATAACCGGCATACAAATATCTGTAATAATGACATCAGCTTGATTCTGCTTTAAGAAATCTATGACTTCCAAACCATGTGAGGCCTCGTAAGTTACCTTAAATGGCAATTCTATCCGTTCAATGATTTTTTTAAGTGAGGATCTTACCCATCTTTCATCATCTGCTATCAGAATTGAATACATTACATCTCCTCCCTTACTCCCATTCTTCTTTCATCGGCAACCTGACAGAAACCTTTGTTCCTTTCTTGCATTCACTTTCAATCCATAGCCCATATTCAGATCCAAATAAATGTTCTATTCTTCTATGCACGTTTACCACTCCTATTTGAGTGCCTCCTTTTGTTATATCTTTATATTTCAGATCGTGATGGATCCTTTGTAAAACAGCTTCATCCATGCCTGGTCCATTGTCCTCTACCTCAAGAATAATAGAATCGGTTGTTTCTTGTAACGCCCTTATTTGAATAACCGTTTGATTGAATGTCTGGGCTACACCGTGATGAATACAATTTTCTATAATTGGCTGAAGGGAGAACTTTGGTATTTTTTGTTTTAATGCCCTATCGGGAATATCAATAGAAAAATCTAATCGATCTTCAAATCGGTATTTTTGAATTTGAAGATAGAGTTCACAAACTTCAAGCTCGTCTTTTACTGTGATCAATTGAGATGATTCCTTAAGGTTATAACGCAATAATCTCGATAAAGCAGCACTCATTGAGGCGATATCGTCCATATCCTTTTCTAGTGCCATTCCACGAATTGTTTCTAATGAGTTGTATAAAAAATGAGGATTCAATTGAGATTGTAAAACATGTAATTCCATTTCTTTTTGCCGTAAATTCATTTCAGTTTCTTTTAATTTTGTATAATAAATTTCATCCAATAGTTGCTTTAACTGGATCACCATTCGATTGAAGCCTTGATAAAGCATCCCTATTTCATCCTTTGAGACAACTTCGATTTGTTCATTAAAATCACCTGTTTCGACCTTCTTCATAAATTTCTGAAGACGTTTAATTGGTCGAATGATACTTGAAGCAAACGTAATCCCTATTAAATAAGTGATAATCAGTGCAATGATTGTAACCCAAAAAATAGACTTCCGAATGATCTGACTGCCTTGTGTCAGTTCATTGTATGGGACTAGAGTAAGCATTGTCCATCCAAGATTACTTGAGTAACTATATGTCAAGAGCTCCCTCTTCTTATTGTCTAATATGAATGATCCATGAGACTGATTCTCTAATATGGAATCTAGAGAATTAAATTTGGCTCTATGCCCTAATTCGTGTGGATCGGGATGATAAACATAATGTCCTTGTGAGTCCAAAATGCTCATGTAACCTGTCTTCCCCATCGTTACCATCTCTGTAATTTCACTAATTCGATTAAAATTAATATCCGTTATAATCATCCCAACCGGTTTTAGCGTGCGAGGACTTATTAATCTTTTTACAATTGAAATAACCGGTTCATCTCGTCCTTGATATTTTATAAAACGGCTAATAATAATTGATTCTCCATTTTTTGGTACATCTTTATACCAATATTCATGCTTTAGATTATCAGCCGGCAAATATTCCTTTACTCCAGCCGTATCAATTACTTGAAGATCATCTAGTATAACTGTAATTCCTGTGATATCACGACGTGAATAAGCCGCATTATACAACACTTGTTGAACCTCGCTTCGAATTCCACTTTCCTCTATTTCATCTCTAGTTGTCATCGTTAAAAAGTAGTTCATGTCAGGGTGATTGGTTATTCTTAGCATAGAAATTTCAAAATCTAAAAAGTAATACTCTAAATTTTTTTTCACCTGCTCAATAATTTGCCAGCTATATTGCTGTGTCTCTTCCTCCAATACATCAGAAGATTGATGGTATGCTACAAACCCAACTGCAATCATGGGAATGACAACGAGGTGAGCTGAATAAACGAGCATTTTTATCGTTAAAGAAGAATCTCTTAATAATAAATAGTGCAATAGAATCTTTACTCGTTTAAATAAAGTTTTCACATTTTTCACCTCATATCCCTAAATACAATGAAACTTAAATAATAAAGGAAGAGACGAGATTTCGCCCCTTCCTCTACTCTATTAGATTAACAAACTTCTTTTACATATAATATGTTTTTAGCTCTATGTTATTCATATTTAAGTGAAAGTTGAAGTTTTAGGAAGGTCTATAAAATTTCAATCTATGTGTTCGGAATCATCAACTTTTATCCCACTCTTAACGGGCAGTAAGCCCACCTGATGGAATCCTCTTTTATCTAGCAGCATCGATAGCTTCTAACACGTCCTTGTATTCTGTACGATATTTTTCAATTACAGGTTCAACTGCTTTTTGGAAAGGCTTGATATCCTCAATCTCCGTTATAGTTGATCCTGCTTCTCTTACTTTTTCTTCTGATTCTTTTTCATATTTATTCCATTCTTCTATTTGATACAGAACTGTTTCTTTGGCTGCTTCCTCAATGATTGCTTGATCCTCTTTATTTAATTTATTCCAGGTAGTAGTACTGACTAATAACACCTCTGGCACTCGTTGGTGTTTATCCACAAAATAATATGGTGCTACTTCATAGTGTTTGGAAGAATAGTAGCTTGGATAATTGTTTTCAGCTCCATCTATTACACCAGTTTGAATGGCACTGTAAACTTCACCATAGGCCATCGGTGTTGCGTTGATACCTAATGCATCCATAATTTCAACATTTACTTCATTTTGAATTACACGTATTTTTTTCCCTTTTAAATCTGCAAGACTCTTTACTTCATCCTTCGTATAAAAGCTGCGGGAACCTGGATCCATATAGGCTAATCCTTTCATTTTTGAAGCTTCTAAACTAGTTAATAGTGACTGTCCATTTTCTCCATTTAAATAGTTCCACATATGTTCTTGGCTATCGAAAATGTATGGCAAACTAAAAACACCGAAATCCTTGTTAAAGCCCCCCAAAATCCCAGAGCTTACACGTGTAAAATCAATTGCACCTAGCTGTACCTGTTCAACTACTGCTTTCTCTTCGCCTAATTGTGCAGATGGAAATACATCAATTTGAATTCGACCATCTGATTTTTCCTTCACAAGTTCTGCAAATCTCTTATCCCCTAAAGTCGTTGGATAGTCTGGTGCATGCGTTTCTGCTAGACGAAATGTATAAGTTGGTTTTTTCCCATCTTTATCATCGGTACCTGCATTGCTTGTAGCTGCTTGCTGTTCGCCACCGCTACAGGCTGTTACAATGCCAGCAAGTAAAAAGACTGATAATAAACCACCTAAAAACTTTGGACTTTTTTTCACGTTGATCTCCCCTTGTTTTTATTTAATTTATAACTCTATGCAGTACTTAGTATAATTGAAAGCGCTTTAATTTTGAATGTTGTATTTTTTATGAAAATTTGTAATATCTTTAGCATTGTATCGAAAGAAGTCTTCATTCCTTCTATGTTCACTAAGCTTTTGATAAGAAACTAGATCACTATAAA
>DASQMK010000680.1:0-16664 GCA_035645575.1 Metabacillus sp. | reverse complement strand
AACGATCATTTTTTTAAAGTCTTCATTATATTTTTTGCCTGTATTTTTGTTTCCCATTTGGACACAACCTTTCTAATATTCATTCTGGTCAATTTTCCAGAAACTTAACTAAGTTGTGTCCATGAAACTATACTAGCATCATTTTATTATCAACTATTTCACTTATCTAACCTAAATATTAACGAAAGGCAGACTTAATAGTTTCGATATTTGACCTTTTGATCCATCATCTTAATAAACTAACAGTTTAGTAATTTAAAATGGAACAATTTGACCTCTAATTTCACCTGCTGGATTTTGTTCTGTATGAACATTAACATAAGTTAATTCTTTTTCCATAAATTTTAATAAATCTTCTACAGTTTTTATTCCTACATTATTTTTAACAATATCATCATCTGTAATAATTCCTGTAATAACACCTCTTCTTGTTGTGATTCCATTTTGTTCTTCAAGGGTTTCTAAGTCAGCGCCAAAAAGGAATACTACTACAGGTCCATTTTCACCACGTTTACCAAAGTGGATGTGTGCTTGAACAAAGTTATTAATGTTTTTAACTTCCAGTGCAAACTTTATCTTCGTTCTTTGTTTATTAGCTACAAATTTTGCAAAACCAAAAGCATTAGTTTCAACAGGAGGTACTTCGTTTTGACCTTTTAATCTTGCTTTAAAGAATTCTAGAATGTTAATCACCTCTCTTGTATACAATTTATAACAGTTTATGCAAGGTCATTTTGGTTTGTATAGGTTTAGTAATTAAAGAATTTTAGATTTAACAATTGAATTAGAAAAAAGATATATTGAATAAAAACATGCGGATTATCCAAGGGCAAGAACCAAAAAAATAGTACAATAAACATGATAAGGAAATATAGAAAAATCTAATTAATGTATTAGGCGGGGAGGTTACTATGCAGGTTACTCAAGCTGAATCGATTTACAAAATCACATTCTACAATTCTAAAGGTCTATCTGTTAATTGTTATCTTGTCGAAGAAAATGACTACTTAATTCTGATTGATACAGCGATGGAAGAGCATGCAGAAAAAATTCTTAGAGTAGCAGAGGATATAGGAAAACCTATCAATCATATCGTTTTGTCTCACGCACATCATGACCATATTGATGGGCTAGACACACTGAAACAATTCATTCCCCATAGCAAAATATATATTTCTCACCGAGAAGCCCCACTCATGAACGGAAACTTATCAATACATGAAGATGAACCGAAAACGCCAATTCGCGGAATATTCCCTAAAAAAATCACTTCGAAAGCAGATTTTTTACTTCAGGATGGAGATCATGTTAGTTCTTTACTAGCAATATTTACACCTGGACATACACCAGGTTCAATGTCATTTCTAGACACACGGAATCATGCTTTGATCGCTGGGGATGCTTTTCAAACCTAAGGAGGTCTGGCCGTGGCAGGTCAAATGAGACCACCGTTTCCATTCCCAGCCAAGGGCACATGGAATAAGGAGATTGCTTTAGAAAGTGCTCGGAAAATTCACAGCTTCAAACCATCTTTACTTGCAGTTGGACATGGAGAAATCATAAGTCAGCCAATTTCTGCTATTGCAATAGCAATAACAGAAGCTGAACAAAACGTAATTGCAGAAAAAAATAAAGGATAGTGAGAATACAAGCGATGCTTCATAATCAGCATCGTTTTTTTCGAATTATGTGGGAGATTCCTTTTAAAAAGTATTACTTTGGCTATACTGATGCTAGTGAATACTGTTGATAAAAAGGTTGATATAATGGAGCAGATTACAAAGAGTCAATTATTTTCTTTAATGTTATTGTTTGAAATTGGAAGTACGACTTTGTTTGCTTTAGGTATTGGTGCAAAACAAGATGCTTGGATTGTTGTTTTGATTGCTACATTTATTGGTTTAGGTTTAGTGTGGGTTTATACCGAGGTTCAAAAACAATATCCTGATAAAAACTTGGCAGAAATTTTACATACTCTGTTGGGGAAATGGCTTTCTATTCCGCTTATTCTCCTTTATGCTTTGTATTTTTTTTCAAGTTCAAGCTTTAATTACTTTGAGTTTGGTGAAATTATTCGGACTACTTTCCTTATAAATACACCACAGCTTGTTGTTCTAGGAGTTTTTTTGTTTACGACGATTTATATGATTATTTTAGGATTTGAAGTGATCGCACGAACAGGTGAGATCTTAATGCCAATTCTTCTCATCTTTCTGGTGACGATTTATTTTTTAGCTGGTTTTTCGGGAGTACTTGATATACAGGAATTATTTCCTGTTTTAGAAAATGGCATTAAACCTGTTTTAAAAGAAGTTTACCCTGTAGTAAATTTTCCATTTGGAGAGAGTGTTGTATTCCTTATGTATTGGCATATGGTGAAAAAGAAGGAAGTCGTACGTAAAACCGCCTTACTCGTTGTTTGTATGACTGGAGTCATTCTTGTTCTTTCCGATTTGATCATGATTACGATATTGGGTCCAGAGCTGACAGCTAAATCTGAAATTCCGATTTTAAGGGTCCTTTTTAATATTAATATCGCTGACATTATTACAAATCTAGATATTATGGGCGTTATTATTATCTTTATTGGAGGCTTTTACAAGACCGTTCTTAACTTTTATGGAGCTGTCTTAGCTGTTGCAACTTTATTTAAGATTAAAGATAAAAAATGGATCACAATCATTATGGGGATTGGTTTAATCGTTTATTCGACGACCTTTTATGAAAATATCTCCTTTCACAGATGGGTCGGTTTTGAATTTAATACACCTTATATCCATAGCATGTTTAGTTCCATGCCTATTCTAATTTTGCTAATGTTTTGGTTGAAAAATAAAACAAAGAAACTAAAATAAGATAAAGGTGAAATCTATGATAAGTTTACAATCATTATTTGAAGCCGGTATTGTACCAAGCATCCTTATACTTGGAGGATCGCTATATATTGCGATCCTCTTATTCATGAACATTTATTATGCCATTATTTACTTGATCAAACGTATTTTTAATAAATCTATGTCTTAATCGATCGATTTCAAAGGTTCTTGTAAAAGTTCGCGAGCACTGATTTCAGCCTTTACCTTCACTTTGACATCCACATTCTGAAATTGGTCCTTCAACCAGGCTTCTTTTATTTCCTTCCATTTCTTTGAATCCTTTTTATTTAACTTAGTTCCAAAACCGAAAATGTCTGAATTAAAATCTTCTTGCGCTTTTTCAATTACCTCATAAACTTCACTTTCTATTTTTTTTTCTAGTTCTTTTTCTAACCGTTTTAAATAGTCGTACTGCTCTTTTCTCGTTTTCAGTGTTCCTGAACCCTGTTGTTCAACAAGGATTCCAGCTGACTTAATATCAATCGTAAAGGAGATTCTATCTCCCTTGATTTCAGGCTTTATCTTCGAACTTGCTTCTCTAATTTCAATAGAAACCAGTTTTCCTTCTTCTAGTTTAGAGGGGATGGAAAGAATTCCGCTTTTTACTTCACCAATAACCCAATTATAACCGCGTGCTTCTGATTCATTAAGAAATCCAACTAACTTGTCTTCCTTTATGACGGCTCCTCCAGATAATTTAGCTTGTAAAGATGTTTGTCCTAAACTTTCTCCATTAGAATTGGTGGATTTTTCTTTCATTTCTAGCGTTCCAATAACAGGTTCAATCCCGCTCTTTAGGGTTTTTTTATAATAATCATTCAATTTTATCACGACAACATCAAAATTTAATTCTTTGTTTTCATGCATACTTTCTATCGAGTTTGCCGGAACTTTTTCGATCCCCTGCTTTCTTACACTACTAAGAATATCTCTCGCTTGAGTATCTTTTGTTACACAAAGCCAAATATATCCACGACCTTCTTTCCCTCTAGTAATCCCGTCAAGAACAGGTGAAATACCTTCTTTCGCTAACTCCTCCCCAATAACAATGACTTTATTATGTGCATAAAAATTCTTACGATCAAATTCTTGATTAATATTTCGGAATGCTTTAAAAACGGTATCTGCCTTCGAAGTAACGATTTGAATAGCAGATTCTGCTCCACCACCATCCGGTTTTAATCCAGATGGATCCACTACTTGGGAGGTAAAAAGAATTTCACCTGTGTCAGGGTCCCGATCAATCCCAATTGCGCTGACGATACCAATTTCTTTCAGTTCGATTCGATCCCAGCACCCTGTTAACAAAAACAAACAACATAAAATAAAAAATACACGCTTCAACTTTCTTCACTTCCATTATTCCGTTTTGGAGGCTGCGGCTTTTGATCTGAACTTTCACGATATGCGTCATGCTCCCAAGTAATGGATTGTGGCCTTCTATCCATTTTCCAAAGCGGTGCTCTTATTAATGTATCCTTCCACTCTCTAAAGATGATTGGGGCGTGTGGTGCTAAGTATGGTGTTCCAAAAGAACGCAGTGAACACATATGAGCAAGAATGATTAAAAATCCGATTAACACCCCATATAAACCGAGGGTGCCGGCTAGTAATACGAAGAATAACCGCGATAATACGACAGCATCGTTTATAGCTGGTACAATAAATCCTGAAATTCCAGTCAATGCCATCGCAATAACCATAGGCGCACTAACAAGTCCTGCTTGAACAGCTCCTTCTCCAATTATTAAAGCCCCAACAATGGAGATAGCAGAACCTACTGGTCTTGGTAGTCGCACCCCAGCCTCCCTCAGTATTTCAAAGGCAGAGCCAATTAATAAGGTTTCAATTAAAACAGGAAATGGTACAGCTTCTTCAGCTGCTGCCATTGAATTTAATAACACCGTTGGAATCATGGCATGGTGATAAGTTGTAAGTGCAACATAAAATGCAGGTGTTGTGACGGTAAGAAATAAGGCAAGAAACCTTAATAATCGAATAGCAGATGCAAAATATGGACGCGAATAATAATCTTCACTAATTTGCAAGTTTTCGATAAACATAAATGGTACTGTTAAGACAAATGGGGTGCCGTCGCATATAATGGCTATTTTTCCTTCTAATAATCTTGCTGCTATAATATCTGGTTTTTCGCTATTTCCAACAGTAGGGAAAATGGAAGTAGGATGGTCTTCGATGAGCTGTTCGATATAACCAGACTCTAAAATGGCATCGATATCAATTTTTTGTAATCTTGTTTTTACCTCTTGGACAACTTTTTTATTCGCAATTCCTTTAATATAGGCAATACGAATTTTCGTATGAGTCTGCTTCCCAAGTGTGAATTTCTCAAAAAAAAGGTTCGGGTTAATAATTTTTCTGCGAATTAACCCTGTATTAACTTCAATATTTTCAGTAAAACCTTCTCTTGGCCCTCTTACAACCGACTCTGTTTCAGGTTCTGAAACATTTCTCATGGCGAACCCTTGTGCTTCAATAAGCAGAACAGTCTCAGAGCCTTCTATAAATAAGGCTGCTTTTCCAGATAATATATTGTTTGCTACTTCTTGTATGGACGAGTTTCCCGAAAGACCCCCAACATCTAATACATTATTCTTCACAATCTCTGGGATACTACCTTCCCTATGATCATTCTTAAAATTTAGTTCTTGTAAGGGTTTCACAACAAACTCGTTAATATATTCACTATTTGCGAGAGTAGAGAAGTAGCAAATAAAGACTTTTACTGGTCTCATAATAAATGCCTCAAACTCTCTAAAAACAACGTCATCATTAAGATCAAATAGTTTCCTCATTGTCTCGATATTTTCCTCGATATTTACCCCAAACGTTTGATATACCGACTCATCCTTTTGTTTAGGAGTGGATACTCTTGATTTTTTCTTTTTAGGGTGAAAACGAAAGGCTTTAAACATACCAATCACCTACAAAAACTTGACTTACAAGTTATTATTTGTCATATGGAGAAAATTTATCAAAAATATGTTCATGTAAGAAATTTTTTAATAAAAAGGAAATAATGCATATTTTCTGCAAAGTCTTTTGTTATTTTAATAATAGGAAACAATGTCAATAAAAGGAGGAAAAGTATGAAAGGAAAAATTGGTTTAGGGTTTTTGACTGGATTATTGGCCATTGCTTTAGCTGCATGTGCTGGCAATAGTGATGAAACGGCTGATGAAAGCAAAGACATGAGTTCAAATTCTGAAGAAAGTATGGAAATGGATCATTCTGAGATGCATCATTCAGGGTCTGGTGAAGTTCCAGAAGGGTTAAAAGAAGAAAAAAATCCAACTTATAAGGTCGGTAGTCAGGCCATTCTTGAAACAGATCATATGGAAGGCATGAAGGGTACTGAAGCAACGATTGTAGGAGCATATGATACAACGGTTTATGCTGTATCTTATACTCCAACTACTGGTGGGGAACGAGTTGAAAATCATAAATGGGTCATTCATGAAGAACTTGAAAATTCAGGAGATGAACCATTTGAGCCAGGTGAAGAAGTTGTGTTAAACGCCGATCATATGAAAGGGATGAAGGGGGCAACTGCTGTCATTGATTCAGCTAATGATATGACAGTTTATATGGTTGATTACACTTCAACAACAGATGGAGAAGAAGTGAAAAATCATAAATGGGTAACTGAAAGTGAATTGTCGCCTAAACAAGATTAAAAAACGGGTGTTTAAGAGAAAAGAGCTTGGGATTCAAGCTCTTTTCTCATTCTCATTTTTTGTCGTTTAGGAAACTATAAATTTCTTGTACTGAGGATTAGCGCACGACATCCAGCTCCGAAGCATAGGACGTGCAAGTGCAGTCGTTGCAACAGGATGTTGCGGTTTTAGACTGCCAGTGCCTTGATCTTTTGTTCTTAGCTACTGGAATTCCACTTATAACCGACTCCCCAGACGGTTTTTAAGTATTTTTCGACTGGAAAACATGCTTGTCGTAATTTTTCTCTTATGTTGCGTATATGTGAATCAATGGTTCTATCTTCTGTCTCAGCTCTTAGACCCCATAAAGTAGAAAGTAAATGTTCACGGGAGAAAACTTTATTTTGGTGTTCCAAAAACAGCTCTAACATAGCAAATTCCTTAGGGGTAAGAATGATTTCTTTATCCCGAAAGGTTACCTGAAATGTAGATTGATTCATTATTAGACCTTCAAATCTAATAGAATCTTCAAAGTTTGATGTTCTGTTAGTTCTCCTCATAATGGCTTCTATTCTTGCTACTAATTCTTGTTCATTGAATGGTTTCGCTAAATAATCATCAGCACCTTTTTTTAATCCTTTGACGACATCGTCCGTTTCATTTCTGGCTGTTAACATCATAATGGGCACATCTGAGATTTCTCTTATTTTCTCACAGGTAGTCCATCCATCCATATCAGGCATCATAATATCTAATATGACAATATCCACCTTTTTTTTTCTAAGGAAATCTAATCCGTCACTACCTGAATTCTTTTTTATACATTTATATCCATAGGGCTCTATATACAAAGATAAGAGATCCAGCATCCTTTTTTCATCATCAATTAATAATACAGTTCCCATTTTATAGCTCCTTTAGTGTGATTCTAAAGCATGTTCCCTTTTTCAGTTGACTTTCAACTGTAATGTTTCCTCCGTGCGCATCGACGATTTCTTTAACAATTGACAATCCCAGACCGAAACCACCAGTTAACCTTGAACGGGACTTATCAACTCTATATAACCGGTCAAAGATATATGGCAAATCATCAGCAGGGATTCCTGAACCTTGATCTTTAACGGTAATGGTAATAAGTTCGTTCTCTTTTATTACCTCAATGGTCGTCAAAGTTTGACTATCAGAGTATTTAAGAGCATTATCCAGTAAATTCAAAAAGACCTGTTCAAACCGAATCGGATCAATATGTACATCAGCAATCACTTTGCAAACTATTTCTAGATTTACGCCTTTGCTCTCAAAGGCGGGTTTCATTTTTCTGATTATCGATTGCATGAATAAGCAAATATTGACCTTTTCTTTTGAAATAGTGAAGTTATTTTGATCCATTTTGGCCAGCTCAAACAGTTCCTTTAATAGGTTACTCACATGATTTGATTCTTCATAAATAATGTTTAAGTAATTCAGCCGCTCTTTTTCATCAATGTTGTTTCTTCTTGTAATATCTGTATAGCCCTTTATGTAGGTGAGTGGAGTACGGAGTTCATGGGAAATACTTGCTAGAAATTCATTTCTTTCTGTTCTTAAGTAGTTCAGGTCATTGGCTAGGGTTTGAATTGAGGTTGATAACTCTCCAAGTTCATCCCTAGAAGTCTTAGGTAAGGAAACCGTGAAATCACCTTTGCTTATCTTTTTTGTTGCCTCCTTCATTGATATTAAAGGTTTTGTTAGTGCTCTGGATAAAAATGAGATTGTGACCAAAAGGAAAAACAATATTAATAGTGAAGCTAATATGAAATGTTCATTTAACTGTGAAATGAAATCTTGAATCTGTTTTGTGCTTTTGAACATGTAAACATAACCGAGATGTCCGTTTTCATCTTCAAACGGGGAAACCGTAGCGATAAATTGCTCATTTTGCCAGTCCGACTGTATGATGAGACCATTTTTATGCATGGTATCGGTTGCGATTTTTCTTTTTAAAATCTTTTCTATACCTCTGTCAATACTCGTTGATGCTATCATAATCTCACCAGCATGATCAGTAATGACAACTTCGGTATCTGTCTTTGACTCCATTATTTGAATATGATGTAGGGTAGCTTCATCATAAGCAATTTCTAGAACATCACTGTGACTATTTCCACGTGATTTTAATGCGTCCAATTCTTCATTTACAAGTGAGTGCACAACATTACGATGTAAAAAGAACATAGAAGATGATTCAATAATAAATATACAAATGAAAAACCAAAGACCGAGCTTAATTGAAATTTTCATAGACTACACCTTTTATCGTTATTTAAGTCATTTTAATAAGAAAATGTGGAGAAAATATGCAGATTTTAGTTTGTTCAGAAAAGCAAACTTTCTCCACTGAAGAGCTTGGGAAACATCCATAGGCTTTTTATTATTAATAATACCAGTATCTATTTTGATTGGCTCAAAGCCTTGAAAATTTTTTATCAACCATACGTTAAGATTTAGACAAATATCTTTTTTTAACCTTCAAAATCAATATCCTTGATGGGGAGCATTGTTATATTGTTTTATTTTTTCGCAAAAAAAGTCGACAAATGTAAAACGATTAATACAGGGAATTAGTTCAATTTGTAGAAGTTAGTAGTTATAAGGTGAACGGTATTACAAAAATATGTACAAAAGAAGGTGAATGATATGTTCAAATGGATACCATATAAAGATCAAGATATTATGTGTGAAAGAAAGCTTAAAAAGATAATGAAGCGTTTAAAAATTGATTATTTCAATTACAATTGGGATCGTACTAGTTGTTATATTGAATTTCAATATCAGGACAATTCGTACAGGATGGAACACTCAGTGGAAAAAGCAAAAGAAAAAGGTCTTATCGTGTTAAGGAACGGTTTGGATTGTTTGCTGGAGTTAATTCAATCTCTTGAAGATCTGTGTCAAATTATTGAAAGAGGAACTTATAAACTCGAGACTTGGGTATCGGGCATGAAACTGTTATCTTCAGCAGAAGAGGAACCTGAATTTGTAGAAGAGGTTCATATAAGATATAAGTCATTAGGAAAACAAAAACATTCTGAATATAATAGGAATGAGGAATTTATTCATGTTGCGCCTGAATCTTCGCTAGAGGATTTTGACCGTAACTAGATCATCCAACGATCTCAAAGTAAATAGAGATTTATTTGAATGAGCCATCTCCAATAAAATAGGGTTCCCTTGGCAGTATAGACGCGGTTCGGCATTACTGCAAGGTGTTGGCTATGATACAAAGTGAATTTTTACCTAATATAAAAATGGGCTGTTTTAGCAGCCCATTTTTGTTCAATTCTTGCTTCAGATGTTGATAATGTTATGTATAGTTATTTTATTAGAATATCGAGATAACCGCACGATTTTTATGAATAACAGTCACTTTTTGACCCGACATTTCTTGGTAGTCTGACGTCACCCCGAATGGCACTTTTAAAACGAGTGGAGTACCTTGGTGGTCAAACTCTACAGTAAAGCTGTCAGCAGCACCAACCACTATAACTTTTGAAGTATCAGCTGCTCCAGGTATAGTCAAGCGTTGTCCAATGAGAACCATTTCGCTGCTAAGTTTGTTTTCCTCAGCTAAGTCTTCTGTTGTCACATCAAAGCGTTTGGCGATTCCCCATAAAGTATCTCCAGGAACAACCGTGTACATCTGATGATCGTTGTTTATTATTTGTTGCCCAGGTACGGAAATTTTTTGACCAATCTGAATTGAATCTGTCTGCATATTATTTTTCTTTTTTAAATCACTTACAGTGACCCCATACTTTTTTGCAAGGGAGTAAAGCGTGTCTCCCTTTTGAATAGTATACAGATTAAGGTTTTCTTCTAGATGAATATCAGGCACCAAAATCTTCTGACCAACAACAATTTTTTCTGATGTTAAAGCGTTTGCTTCCATTAGCTGGTCAACACTTACCTTATATTTTTTAGAAAGACTGTAAAGAGTATCCTTCGGTTTTACAGTGTAATCCGTACTGCATGCTGATGCTTTACCATTCATAAGGGCGAGTGCAGTAATGGCCCCAGCAATTGTTGTAAACGCTATTTTTTTGTTGCGTTCTTTCATTCTTTTTTTACGTAATTCAGCTATTCTCTGTTTTCTCTTTACTGAAATAGTATTCAATTTCATTTTCCTCCATAATTCTCTCTATATATTGTAAAAGGTAATTAACTCTACAATATTCGAATTGGTAGTGAATTTTATGGCTGTTAAGATAGAAAAATCAAAATTTCCTGTCTTTTAGAACTTGGAAATTCCAGATCCATTTTATGATTGAATGATAAGCTAAATCATTGGTAACTCTCTCAAGCTATATCAGGGATTATCAAGTTAATAGGTCAACGTGCACATAACAGTAAATTTTGTTGGTAGTTGGATTCAAGCCATTGGTGCGGTCATCCAAGCAAAATATAATTATTCAAAAAGCTAATATCCTTATTATGGATAAAATAGATGATATTAGGAAAGATAAGGGTGATTATGTTCTAAGGAGGTTTTTATTTTGGCTGAAAACAAAGATATGAATGATAAAAATGGACAAGACATTGAACGTGAAACGTTGACAACACGTCAGGGCCATCCAGTGATGGATAATCAAAATATTAAGACAATTGGCGATCGTGGTCCAGCCACACTTGAGAATTACCATTTCATTGAGAAGATTTCCCATTTTGATCGAGAAGAGGTACCAGAGCGTGTGGTTCACGCCCGAGGAGCCGGGGCATTTGGGTATTTTGAAACATACGGAAAGGTTGGAGATGAACCGGTAGAGAAGTATACTCGTGCGAAAGTATTTTCTGGTGCTGGGAAGAAAACCCCGTTAATGGTTCGTTTTTCGACAGTGGCAGGTGCGAAGGATTCGCCGGAAACAGCACGAGATCCTCGTGGCTTCGCTGTAAAAATGTATACGGAAGATGGTAACTGGGATCTTGTTGGGAACAACCTGAAAATATTCTTTATCCGTGATGCGATGAAGTTCCCTGATATGATTCATGCATTTAAAGCTGATCCAGCTTCGAATGTGCCAAATCCCCAGCGGATGTTTGATTTTGTTTCCCGTACACCTGAAGCAACACATATGATTACATTCCTATTCTCTCCGTGGGGTATTCCAGCTACTTATCGTCATATGCAGGGCTCTGGTGTAAACACCTATAAATGGGTAAATGACAAAGGTGAGGCTGTGTTGGTGAAGTATCACTGGGAGCCGAAGCAAGGTATTCGTAACTTAACACAAGAAGAGGCAAACGAAATTCAAGCGAAGAACGTAGGTCATGCTACACAGGATTTATATGAAGCAATTGAGCAAGGGGATTATCCGGAATGGGAGCTCTTTGTACAGATCATGGAGGATGATTACCATCCGGAACTGGACTTTGATCCACTAGATGATACGAAACTATGGCCGGAGGATAAATTCCCATGGTTGCCGGTCGGTCGTATGGTCCTTGATCGTAATCCAGTTGATTTCCATGCCGAAATTGAGCAAGCTGCCTTTGGTACAGGGGTTCTTGTTGATGGAATGGACTTCTCGGACGATAAAATGCTGCAAGGTCGAACCTTCTCTTACTCTGATACACAGCGCTATCGTGTAGGTGCGAACTACCTGCAATTGCCTGTGAACACACCGAAAGCGCCTGTTCGAACCAATCAGCACCGCGGACAAATGGATTTTCGTGATCCGAAAGAGTCTGGAAAAAGTCCACATATTAACTATGAGCCATCGATGATCGGAGGCTTTAAGGAAGAAAGCAAAGAAAATCGTGCACCACACCAACCTATGTATAATGCGGCAGCAATGAGTGCACCAATTGATCGTCCTAACAACTACGGACAAGCAGGCCATACATACCGCAGCTTTGATGATTGGGAGCGCGATGAATTGATCAAAAACCTTTCCGAAGCGCTTGCAATATGCGATAAACGAATTCAGGATGCTATGATTGAGCACTTCACACAAGCTGATGAGGACTATGGCCGCCGCGTGGAGGAAGGGATCGAAAAGGTAATGAAAGAAATTGAAGGAATGAAGATGGAAAACCGAGTTCCAGGACGTGAGGCAGGTATTTCAAAATTCGGTGAAGGCACATTAGCAGCAAACGAAGCAACAGATGAGGCTGTGAAGAAAAGCCGCGAAACGGGTCCTTATTAAGGTCAAAGTAACCATGCAAGGGGAGCGATGCTTTTTAAAGGCATCGCGTTTTCTTTATAAATTAGTGTGGTGAAGAGTGGTGTTTTATTCGTTCCAAAGATACATAGGAATTTTGGTGAAAAAATTAGACTTTATGTATCTCCTAAATAGGAATGATTAAATTACTTTAGGGAAAGTTAATCTAAAAGGGGGTACGGAAAATGATAGGACAATCGAATAGTAATTCAAGTCAAGAACGAAACGAAGCAGAAGGTTGTCAACATCTTGTCTCTCCTTCTCTTGAAGAAAACATTGACAGTGTGAAAAGAACTTTTGAAGCATGTGATGATGTTGTATATCACTATACAAAGTTTAACAACAGTTCTGCTTGCCTGATATATCTATATGAAATGGTCAATAACGATACTATGGTAGAAATAGAATCTGGTTTGTCTTCCTATACAGCTACTGGGGATATAAAACAAACCATGTCTTCTTTTATAAGTAAACGTTTCTCGTACAGCAGAATAAAGGAAATCAATACGATACAATCCATTGCAGAACAAATCGTATCTGGAAACACAGTACTACTGATCGATGGAATTGATGTTGTGTATGTATTTCATTCAAGTAACCCAATAGGTCGATTAATTGGTGAGCCTAATACGGAACGGACCGTGAGAGGTCCTCGAGAAGGTTTTGTTGAAGATATTCAACAAAATCTCAAGCTCATTCGCCGAAAAATAAAAACTCCATCTTTAAAAGTAGAGTCACTTGTACTAGGTAAAGAAACCAATACACAGGTAAACATCGTTTATATTCGAGGAACTGCTAATGATGAGGTAGTACAGGAAGTTCGACAACGTTTGTCTAGAATAAAGATTGATGGAATTCTTGAAAGCCACTATGTTGAATCAATGATTAAGGATTCTCCAAAGTCTCCTTTTCCAACCGTATTCAGTACTGAACGACCGGATCGTGTGTGCGGATCTTTATTGGACGGAAAAGTGGCAATTCTAGTGGACGGGACACCTTTTGTGATGACGGTTCCTACTATGTTTGTTGAATTTCTTCATTCCAGTGAGGATTATTATGACGGTTCATTAATAGCAACAATCATACGTTGGGCACGTTTTTTAGGCCTATTCGTAACATTAATACTTCCGGCATTCTATATTGGGATGACAACCTTTCATCAGGATTTATTACAAACTCCTTTATTAATTAGAATTGCAGCAAGTCGCTCAGCTCTGCCGTATCCTGTTTTAATTGAGGCGGTATTTATGCTGATCACATTTGAACTAATCCGTGAAGCTGGTATACGAATGCCTAAAACATTTGGTGGATCCATCGTGACACTTTTGGGACTTGTCCTTATTGGTCAGGCTGCCGTTCAAGCAGGTATAATCGGGCCTATATCGATGATTGTTGTTTCTGTGACAGCATTAACCTCTTTTATTTTACCGAACTATGCTTTCCATCAAATTATCCGACTCTGTGGAATACCTTTGCTATTGATGGCTGGGTTATTTGGGTTTATGGGGATCATCATTGTCCTTATGTTTGGCTTAGCTCACTTGGTAAGTTTACGCTCTTTTGGAGTACCTTATTTTTCCCCTGTTTCTCCGGCGAGAAAAGAAGGATGGAAAGATGTATTTATACGGGCACCATGGTGGGCAATGGAGACTCGAGCTCCTGGGTTAGGTGTTGAAAATATAAACCGTACAGGTAAAGAGAATATGGCTAAACCTAAGGTGAACAAGGGGGATCATGATGAGAAGTAGATTTTTATGGATAAAGGTTATGGGACTGTTTTTTGCAGCGGTATTCCTCACAGGTTGTTGGAGTGCTAGAGAAGTTAATGACCTTGCCATTATTAATATTATTGGTATTGATCAAACCGATACCGGGGAAATAGAAGTTTCCACTTTAATTCCAAAACCAAGTTTTCTTTTTCCACAAACCAATTTAGGAGAACAAGGAAGCGACCCAAGCAAATTCCTTATTGAGACAACGACTGGAAAAAGTATATTTGAAGCCATGGGAAAGTTATCAAAGTCTATTTCTGAAAGGGTATATTTAGGTCATGCAAATGTCCTTATATTTGGTGAAAAAGCAGCGCGTGAAACGATGGAATCTTCTTTAGATTTTTTTAGAAGAGAAAATGAATTTCGGCCAAATATATTATTACTGGTTACGAAGGGGAAAGCATCAGAGATTATTCAAACATCTCCTGAACTTAATTCGACACTAGGGCAGGAAATCAATGACATAGTGAAATCGGATCTATTTGCTTCCACGAAAATGGTGAAAGATATTAGTCAATTTATGAAAGACCTTTCCAGTAATACAACTGATCCTGTTACGGGAGTCATAATGCCCGCTAAAGAAATGGGAGTAGAAGTTGAAGGGGAGAAAAGGGAGTCTCAAGATCAAAAAGATAGCAGTTTAAATCCAGAGAATGAAATTCCGAAAGTTCTTAGTCTACAAGAAACAGCTGTCTTTAAAGGTGGATATTTAAAAGGATATTTGAGTGATCGGGAAACACGTGGATTATTATCCATACAAGGGAAACTCCAAAATGAAATAGTTGTTTTGAATTGTGGAGGGAAAGACAATGGTACTGTTAGCTTGTCGATACGGGATACTCAATCTCATTTAAAACCGCACATATCTGGGGAAAATCTAAAAATGGCTGTCAAGATTCAAGTTAAAGCTGACATTGGTGAAATCACCTGTTCCAACCCACAGTTAGATACGGATAAAATTGAAAAATTAAACAAACAGCTTGAAAACCTTATTAAACAAGATTCCTCAAGTGTATTAGGCAAGGCTCAAAAGAAATGGGAAACAGACATTTTTGGTTTTGGGAAAACGATCTACCAAAAGTACCCGAGAGAGTGGGACCAAATAGCTCCTAAATGGAGAAAAGGGGAATTAAAGAATATGGAAGTTGATGTAAACGTCCAAGCTAATATTTCTCGTTATGGTCTCCATAAAGAACCAACCAAAGCAAATGAAGTGAGGTAACGTATGAATATCTTATTGAGTTTATTACTCGTTTTATTGATACTACTTACGACAGGCACCCATATATATTTTGTGTGGAAAAAGAAAGATTATAAAACATTAATGATCCAGATCGGAATTTTAGGTTTTGCCTTACTTGCCGGATTAGTAATTATTACTGACATTTCATCTCTATCTATTTCCAAAATACTCAATACTTTAAGTCCCCTTGAGAAATGAAACGGAGGTACTCAACATGATTGAAAAGGGTCGAATCAGTAATATTCAGGCGGCAATGCTAGCAATTATGTCCTTAACGATTATGGGACATTTAGTTATATTAACAGTAGTTATTGAGCAAAGTCGACAAGATGGTTGGATTGCAGGGATTATTGGGACAATCTTAGGACTAGTTGGAATAATCTCGCTAGTAAAACTATCTCAGCACTTCCCAGGTCTAACATTAATTGAAATTTTATTTAATCACTTTTCATGGATAGGGAAAATAATTGGGATTCTTTATTTGGTTTATTTTTATGTGATGGTTATTTTGGCAGTTAGATTATATGCGGAAACATATAAAAGAATCATGGTCGAAACGCCATTATGGGCATTTGTCGCCGTCATTCTTCTTCTAACGGCTTTCATTGTGTATTCAGGATTGGAAACATTGGGACGAATTAATCAAATCATGCTGCCAGTATTAGTGATTATTGCGATCGTAGTGGTTTTCTTAACAATGGGTGAACAAAAAGATTATACGAATTTATTGCCAATTATGGGTAATGGAATGGCACCAGTTGGTATAGGATCTCTATCAGTAATGGGATGGTTTGGTGAATTTGTCATTATGGGGATGCTCCTTCCTTATGTTCAGCGTCCGAAAAAGCTTGTGAAGACTGGAACCTGGACAGCAATCATTACGTTAATCTTTTTTCTTG
>DASQMK010000679.1:0-7205 GCA_035645575.1 Metabacillus sp. | reverse complement strand
TAGAAGTAATAGAATTAAATTAATTTTGGAGAGGGATGTTTTATGAGTGAAAAGAGAATACTTTGGTTCTATATTAAATGTTGGGGTTTTACGCAATTTGAAGAAAAAAGAGCACGATATTACCTAAAGAGCAATCGAAAGATTTACCAAAGGTTGTCGCAAACGATGAGTACTGAGGGATACAAAAGAGGAAAAATACCAGCCTATTATTGCAGATGCCGGTTACGAGGGAACCGATTGGCATATTACCAAACCGGTATAAAAAGATGATTAAACACTACTTAAGTAAATACTGTGCCAATATAGAATTTGTAGTAACGAATATGAGTCCATCCTTTAAAGCTGTTGTTCAACAATCACTAGGAAAACCTGTGATTATCGCAGATCGATTTCATTATGTTCGATATATTTACTGGGCAGATAGTGTTAAACGAAAGAATACAATCTCGCAGGCAAGATTATGATCGTAAAAAGTATAAGAAGATGAGTTATGTATTCCATAAACGTTCAGAAAAATTAACAGAAGAAGACCCGAAGTATTTAATGCGATATTTAGGTTTTTCAGAAGAATCAAGTTAGCTTATAAACTTAAAGAAGCATTTTCTTGCTGCTTAGGAATTTATAAAATTCTTGAACAGATGAGCTCGCGACACTAGCCTTAGATGGCACAGGACGTGCAAGTGCAGTTACAGCGAAGGACGTCGAGTTGGTAACTGCCTCTAAGGTCTAGCCACAAATGAATTAAAGACAAAGAATATCTTCTATTCATTTGCGTCTTATTTGCCTGAGGCTGACTAAGGCGCATGCGTTTTTGTACCTGGTTCATTCAAGCAAGAGAAAATGGGTTAGAGAATATCCTCAAGACTAAAGAATTATATACGGTTTTTACTAAAAGGAAGAATATTCCAGAGTTTAAAAAACAATAAAAACCCTCCAATTTGGCAAATAGAAATATTAAATAGTTTTAGCTATAACTTTTCTAACGGTTTTTCTAGAGGGAATTAATAAATTAACGAATGTAATGAAAAGAAACTCGTTTGGCTTCAGAAGTTTCAAGCGTTTTAGAGCGAAGATATGATTAACACACAGGTATAAAAAAGGGGTGTTCATGTTGGATAAGCACGATTTAAGATTTACTTCACCCCAACATTTGACGCTGAACCATTTTTTAGAAATGTTTTCACCAAAATCTATCATTTTCTTCTATGAAAAGACAACTAGTAGGGAAAAGAACTAAGTCAAAAGAAGGGGTTTTTTAGGTCGAATAGTAAGGAATTTTGTAAGTATACAAGGTTGTTTACATGTATACGAAATGTATTCAGGGTGTATACAATAACGTGTACTTGTAAACAAACTTGATTGCATGGTGGTTTAATAGGGTGTATACAAATTTGTTGCAAGTGTAAACAGATTTGCGTACTTGTGTTCATATTGAACACAACGAAAGTATGATTGACGCTATTTCTCCCTCCCCTTACCCTAGAAGTAATAGAATTAAATTAATTTTGGAGAGGGATGGTTTTATGAGTAAAACGAGAATAACAGCAGTTGATGTTGGTAATGATTGTGTGAAGGCTCTTTTTGGAAAAGAAGATTTCAATTTATATATTCCTAACGTTATTGCGAGAGACACAGAAGATCGTCCTGTCATAGGTATAGAAGAGTTAAACAATAAAAATCCATTAGATGGAATTCATGTAAGAGTACACTCCCCTGCTCTTAAAGAAAACAATGTCATTTATCGTGTAGGAAACTTAGCAACAAAAAGTGATAATCCAAGTGAGTTAGATCCAGGTAGCAGTAAATCTGAGGAAGACCAAACTCTTGTTATGCTTTTTACTTCATTAGCATTGGATGCTGTGCGTGAGGAAAATGCTAATCTTTTTAAAAAGACTAATAATGTCATTGATGCAAATTATACACTTGGGACAGGCTTACCACTTCGTGAGGTTAAGGAAGGAAAAGATGTAGGCTACCGTTCACAATTATTAGGATCTGTTCATCAGGTGGAATTCTTAGTGACTCCTAAATATCAAGGCTTGAAGGTTAATATTAAGTTTGATGAAGTAAAGGTATATCCTGAGGGGTTTGCTGCTTATATAAATCTAGTAATGGACAAAGATTTAAAAATCATCAATCGTGATTTAATCGATAAACAGATATTGATTCAAGATATTGGTGGCTTATCAACAGATATCGCTGTGATTAAGAACCGAAATGTTGATGATGATAAAGCACAGGGCTTTAATTTAGGAGTTTCTGAATCATTAGAAGCGATAAGAGAAGAGATTCGAACAAAACATGGAGTAGAGCTTGATAGCCGCCGGGATGTTGTTGATATTATTACAAGAAAAAATGATCGCCACCATATTATGGTAAAAGGGAGTCGTACGAATGTCCATGACATCACAGATCGTATTCTTCTTGAACTAGCAAAGAAACAATATCGTCATCTTCGGAATGTTTGGCAAAAAAATTCTCAGACTGAAATCTGCTATTTTGTTGGTGGAGGAGCTATCGTTTTAAAAGAGTATATTAAGATGTTAAATAATAGCTTAGATGGTTATAATATCGAGTTCTTTGAAGATGAAAAAGAAAGCATTTGGATGATGGCGAACGCTTACTATAAGTTAATCTCTGATTTTGCTAGAAAAAATAGTGAGCCTCAAAAAAAGAATGAAAAGCAAACAGTCTAAAACAAAATAAGGTGGTTACATGACTAAAAAGGGTGCACCAACTATAAAAAGGGGACAAGCTATTACATTCCGCCTTCCATCTGATACACCTGATCATCTTATCAAACAGTTGGAAAAGCTTAAGCAAACTGAAAAACGAAACTTCTCAAGTAAAATCGCTGAATTTGTTTTAGAAGGTGTTGGGAGCTCATTAGCAAAGGATAGAGAAATGGTTAGTCTTCCAATGCCTAAGCACTTATCAAAGGATCAGCGCAATTGGTTGAAGCACTCACACTCAGAAGCTTTATTGGGAAGTATCGTCTATCAGCTATTATCAGACCCTGTTAGAGCAACTTCGATTTTAGCATCACTAACAAGCAATGCATTAGATATCGATGAAGCCTTGTATTTGCAGGAAATGGATTTAGATGGAAAAGAGGAACTTGAGCATATAGAAACAGTCGATACGTCAACAGATGAAAGTGAATGGGTTTCTGATCATGATGAGGATGAAGATATAATAGATTTTGAATTTGATAGAACAGAAAAAGAGCTAGCTTCTGCTAAAGAGGAAGTCCATGAGGAAACGGAAGACATGGATGATCTCTTGGGTGACTTCTTAGCGAAAATGAATAAATAAATCAACACTGAAAATAATTTTTGAAAATGCATTGACAGAAGGATTGGGAAAATAATACAATAAATCAGAATCAAACTTAAATTGAATTGGAGGGTTACAAAATGGAAAATGTAATGTTTAATAACCATTTAAAAATTTCATATGATAAAGTGACCCGCCAAAATCAATCTTAAATTCTTTAAAACCTTTTATCTATTACAGCATATTTCAAGCGCAGGTCACGACTATTGTGATGTGCGCTTTTTTATACTATTTGTTTAGGCATTATGCACGTTCGCATAATGCCTTTTTGTGTCTTATTTTTCAAATTCCGAGCATGTTTAGCTCGTTTATATAAATTCATCTTATATTAAGAAGGGAGTTTTAGCGATGGTGAAGCATTTGATTGTTCGTATTGATTTAGATTGGATGAAAGGTGGCTAATTTGGTTTGATATTTATTAATAACAAAGGGGAGGGACACGTATGTTTTCAGTACTTGGAAAATTAAGTTGGTTTTTTAAACAGCATTGGAAGCGGTATACAGTTGCCGTTACATTGTTAATTATCGTTAGCATCTTAGATGTTATTCCGCCAAAAATTATTGGGGTTGCAATCGATGATATCCAGTTCGGACAAATGACAGGGGAGCGACTACGGGAACTGTTATTTTTCTTCATTGCTCTTATTGTTGTCAGTTACGGTATTACCTATATTTGGATGTACCAACTATTTGGTGGAGCCCATTTAATCGAACGTATCCTAAGATATCGATTTATGAGGCATTTGCTATCAATGACACCGAGTTTTTATGAGAAAAATCGGACAGGAGATTTAATGGCCAGAGCGACAAATGATTTAAAGGCCATTTCGTTAACAGCCGGGTTTGGAATTCTTACTTTAGTTGATTCAACGATTTTTATGATCATTATCATTTTTGTCATGGGATTCACTATTAGTTGGAAGCTTACGCTGGCGGCGCTGATTCCATTACCGCTCATGGCAATAGCGATTAATTATTTTGGAAAGCTTATTCATAAACGTTTTACCGTTGCACAAAATGCCTTTGGTGATTTAAATGACAATGTGCTTGAATCAATTGCAGGGGTTCGGGTAATCCGGGCATATGTTCAGGAAAAGGCAGATGAACAGCGGTTTAAGGATATGACAGAGGATGTTTATGAGAAAAATATTGCTGTTGCAAAAGTTGATGCCCTTTTTGAACCAACGATTAAGATATTAGTAGGTTTAAGCTATGTTATTGGTTTAGGGTATGGCGCATATCTTGTTTTTCACCAAATTATTACGTTAGGTGAGCTTGTAAGCTTTAATATTTACCTGGGAATGCTCATATGGCCAATGTTCGCGGTTGGGGAGCTGATTAACATCCTCCAACGTGGAAACGCTTCGTTAGACCGTGTCAATGAAATCCTTACCTATGAAGAGGATGTGAAGGATGTAAAAGAGCCTATTCAGTTGGATATTCCCGAGGAAATTGTTTTTTCAAATGTGACATTTCGATATCCAACGTCAACAATTGATAATCTTCAAAGCATCAACTTAAAGGTGAAAAGAGGGCAAACAATCGGTATTGTTGGAAAAACTGGCTCAGGGAAAACAACATTGCTCAAGCAGCTTTTAAGGGAATATCCAGTAGGTACTGGTGACCTCCTTATTTCAGGACAGCCGATTGAATCAATTTTGCTCGATACTCTGCATTCCTGGATGGGGTATGTTCCACAAGAACAAATTTTATTTTCCAGAACAATTCGTGAAAATTTACAGTTTGGAAAAGATCAGGTGACAGTGAGTGAGATTGAGGAAGCACTTCGGTTAGCAGCTTTTGAAAATGATCTTTCCGTTCTTCCTAAAGGGTTAGAAACATTAGTTGGAGAAAAGGGAGTTGCTCTTTCAGGTGGGCAAAAGCAAAGGATTTCAATTGCCCGCGCTCTTATCAAGGATCCTGAGATTCTCTTGTTAGATGATGCCATGTCAGCGGTTGATGGAAAAACAGAAGCCAAAATTATCGAAAACATCCGCAAGGAGCGCACAGGCAAAACAACGTTTATTTCTGCCCATCGTTTATCTGCTGTTGCGCATGCAGATTGGATTATTGTGATGGATGACGGAAAAATCGTTGAAGAAGGGACACATGAAGAGCTTATCAAGTTAGGAAAATGGTATAAAACACAATATGATCGTCAACAAGCTGATTCATATGGAGAGGTGAGTTAAATGGAGAAACGCTCAACAGGAAAACGACTCTTTCACTATGCACTTCTCTATAAGCGTACGATTTTGATTGCTTTAGCTATGTTAACCTTTGCTGTCGGTGCAGAGCTAACAGGACCGTTTATCGCAAAGAGAATGATTGATCATCATATGATGGGGATTGAAAAACCTTGGGTGGAAGTGCAGGAAAAAGATGATCAAACGGTTATTTATCATGATCGGCTTTTCAAAAAGAATGTCAATGTCACAGAAGCTGATTCTGTAGGAAATAATGAACTTCAAATTGTGCAGGTTGGTCGTTCATTTTATGCAGTAGATGAGCATCTGCCGTTTGATGGAGAACGTTCGATAACTGATAATACACTAGTCGTTCATAATGGATCACAGGAAGCAAGTTATGAAGTAGAGAAACTAACGAATCAGGAGCTACTAGCCTTTTATCAGCCAGAGATCCGACCGATTGTGGTCCTTCTTAGCTTTTATGTAGGACTGTTGTTTATTGCAGCTATTTTCCAGTATGGGAAATCACTATTGCTACAAAAAGCAGCAAATCGTATTATACAAAAAATGAGAACAGATGTCTTTGAGCATATCCAGCGGGTGCCAATTCAATACTTTGATAACCGTCCAGCAGGTAAGATTGTATCACGTGTAACGAACGATACAGAGGCGATTCGGGAGTTATATGTAAAAGTGCTTGCTAGCTTCTTTACAAGTGGAATCTATATGACAGGCATCTTTGTTGCTTTGTTCTTCTTAGATGTAAGGCTCGCACTCATTACCTTGCTGCTAGTACCGGTCCTTTTTATTTGGACGATTCTTTATCGGAAAATTGCTTCAAAATATAATCATTTAATCCGTACAAGAGTCAGTGATATTAATGGGATGGTAAATGAATCAATTCAAGGGATGCCAATCATTCGAGCATTCCGTAGAAAAAAACAAACAATCAACGAGTTTGAAGTATTAAATAAAGAGCATTTTACCTATCAAAATAAACTTCTCAGTCTAAATGCGATGACTTCGCACAACCTTGTCAATGTTCTACGAAACGTTGCCTTTGTCGTACTGATTTGGTATTTTGGTGGGCAATCGCTTACAGCAGCTGGTATGATCTCAATCGGTGTTCTCTATGCCTTTGTTGACTATTTAAACCGTTTGTTCCAGCCAGTAACAGATATTGTCAATCAGCTTGCACAGCTAGAACAGGCACGAGTTGCATCTGAGCGGGTATTTGAGTTACTGGATGAAAAAGGGGAAGAGGTCAATGAAGAGCAACTTCCTCGATTTGAAGGAAATGTAGAGTTTAAAGATGTTTCGTTTTCTTACGATGGAGAAAATGATGTGTTAAAAAATATCTCTTTTACAGCGAAAAAGGGCGAAACAGTGGCATTGGTTGGGCATACAGGTTCAGGAAAGAGCTCTATTATCAATCTTCTATTTCGTTATTATGATATTAATAGAGGGATGATCACGATTGACGGCATGGATACAAGTCAAATCCCTCGTCAGCAGCTTCGAAAACATATGGGTATTGTCTTACAGGATCCGTTTCTTTTTACCGGGACAATTGAAACGAATGTTAGTTTGGACAATTCTGAAATTTCGAAGGAAACGATTAGGGAAGCATTGAGAAATGTAGGGGCGGAAAGGTTTATTAAGCAGCTGCCTAAGCAATTT
>DASQMK010000678.1:0-5847 GCA_035645575.1 Metabacillus sp. | reverse complement strand
ATAGAGCTAGCCAAAATCTATTCTTGTTCTGATTTATTTGTTTTCCCATCTCCAACTGAAACATTTGGAAATGTTGTTTTAGAGGCATTGGCTTCTGGTACACCTGTTATCGGCGCAAACTCAGGCGGAGTAAAAAACATTATTAAACCATTAGAAACCGGATATTTATGTGAACCTAAAAATACAAATCAATTTAATGAAGCTATTATTCATTTATTAGAAGATTATTCATTACGTAACAAAATGGGGAAGGCCGCTCGTGAGTATGCCCTAACTCAAACATGGAATCATATTTTTGAAGGTTTACTAATGGAATATGAAGATGCATTAATAGATGAAAAACGTGCACGTTATGCATAAACAATGAGGAGCCTTTACGGCTCCTCATTGTTATCTACTCTTCACTTGGGGTTTATTCATGATGATGATGAGTTGTTTCACTCTCCTCATCATGATGTAAAGTATCACCAATATCTCCTACTTGAATTTGAATTGAAGGCATAATATGGTAACCTTTAGCATTTGTGTGAGCAATGACCTGATAATAACCATCTGACTCAAATGTATAATCAATCGCATATTTTCCTTCTTGTATCAAGTTAGCTGTTATTTTTTCTGATACTTCATCATGTTTGATTTCAAACACAACTTCAGCATCCTCAACAAATTCTTCTCCATATGTAACCAGTGCTGAAATTGTTTCTTGCTGACCTTTATCAACATGTTCATTTGCCATAATTTTAACTTCTGGGGCTATCACCTCATCATTAGCATCCTCGTTCTGCACCTGATGGTCTGATTCTTGAGCTTTGGACTGATTTTGACAACCACTCATATAGACTCCTACTACCAAAGACATACCTATAAGAAAAGCTTTCATTTGTATCCTCCTGCATTTCACCTTTAATACATTAACTATACCACTGACTTCACCAATAAAAGTAATAAAAGAATTGCATTTCTATGAACAATCCAGACCTTATTAATATACACGATTGAAGAAAAATATTCCAAATCTCATAGTTCCTCATTATAAAAACTTAAGCTTATCACCAAGTCCTAATAGCGAAAGCCTTAGTTTTTCTTATACTATCATCTATAAAATCTTATTCTTCCTGAAGTACAAAAAAAGAATGACCTAAAAAGGCCATTCTTTGTTTATTTTACTGAAGTGCTGCTTTGCTAAGCACTTCTGCTTTGTCTGTTCTTTCCCATGGAAGATCTAAATCATTGCGACCAAAATGTCCGTATGCAGCAGTTTGTTTATAAATAGGACGTCTTAAATCAAGCATTTTAATGATTCCAGCTGGACGCAGGTCAAAGTTGTTGCGAACAACTTCTACTAATACATCCTCAGAAACTTTTCCAGTTCCAAATGTATCAATTGAGATTGAAACTGGCTGTGCTACACCAATTGCATAAGCTAATTGAACTTCACACTTTTCAGCTAATCCTGCAGCAACAATATTTTTCGCTACATAACGAGCGGCATATGCTGCAGAACGGTCAACTTTTGTAGCATCTTTACCAGAGAATGCTCCGCCACCGTGACGTGCATACCCACCGTATGTATCAACGATGATTTTACGTCCAGTTAAACCTGCATCACCTTGTGGTCCTCCTATTACGAAACGACCAGTTGGATTAATAAAGTATTTTGTATTTTCATCAATTAATTCTTTAGGTACAACAGGGTTTATCACATATTCTTTTACATTACGTTGAATTTGTTCTAACGTAATCTCAGGATGATGTTGAGTAGAAATGACAATTGTATCAATACGAACAGGTTTGTTATTTTCATCATATTCAACTGTTACTTGGGTTTTACCATCTGGTCGTAGGTATGGAAGAATTTCTTCTTTACGTACCTCTGTTAAACGGCGAGATAGCTTATGTGCTAAAGAAATTGGTAATGGCATCAATTCCTTTGTCTCATTACATGCAAAACCAAACATTAATCCTTGGTCTCCTGCACCAATAGCTTCAATTTCTTCGTCAGACATTTGACCTTCACGTGCTTCAAGGGCTTGATCAACACCCATTGCAATATCTGCAGATTGCTCGTCAATAGAAGTTAAAACAGCACATGTTTCTGCATCAAAGCCATACTTTGCGCGAGTGTATCCGATATCTTTAATTGTTTCACGAACAATTTTAGGAATATCAACATACGTACTTGTTGTAATTTCTCCCGCTACTAACACTAAACCAGTTGTAACAGATGTTTCACACGCTACACGTGCATTAGGATCCTTTGAGATAATTGCATCAAGAATTGAATCTGAAATTTGGTCACAAATCTTATCTGGATGGCCTTCTGTTACAGACTCAGAAGTAAATAGATGTTTTTTAGACATAGTTAAAAGCTTCCTCCTCATATTTGTTCATTCAGTTGATCCGGAACTCTTCCCAAAGTATGACCTTTAGAAAATCACGTTGGCATATTTGTGAACAGAAGTATTATGTACATTTACCACATGCATGTCCTGGTAAAACTCTAATGAAGAATACTTGTTTCTGTTATCAAAAAAACCTTTCCCTAAATGAGGAAAGGTTTGTTATCGTTCATCGCCTTTCGCTCTTATCGATCAAGGGCTTTCGCCTTGCTTCAGGTTAGCACCTTTGCGTCGGAAAATGTCGCTGGGAGTGCGCCTTTTTAACATAGTTCCACAGATTGGGCTTTTTTGCCTACGCAAGCTTTCGCTTGCTTAGAATGATGCTATGCATCATTCTTGACCTAACAAAAACACAACATGAAACAATACGAGTTTTGTTTCATAACGTGCTTTTGTTAGGTCAGGCAAAAAAACTGCTAATACTATTGACTATATAATTAGTGCGCATTCGCCGCTTTCCTTTGATAGCAGGTTGCTGGGTTTCATAGGGCCTGTCCCTCCACCAGCTCGGGATAAGAGAATCCGTTCAAGGTCATATCATAGCGCACTAACTTATTGGTGTCAACAAAAATCGACAGTGATTCCATATGAATTTTATTTAGCTTTCAGTAAATCTTGTGATTAGTATTTCCCTTCATGTTCTCAAATATGAGATTAGTTTTAGTTTGTACATTTTTTTCGAAAAGCCTTCACCAATAGTATGTTCTAATAATATAAATGTGTTATACTATTAATCACAAGGAATACTTTTCAGAAAGAAGGTATGGGGATGAATATGACAGACATAACAGCTGAGCTAAATCAGCTTGTTAACGGGAAAAATGCGAAGCATAATCTATCGGTGTCACAGCTAGTTGAAAAAGTACTTGAAAAAAAAGAAGGTGTTCTTACTTCAACAGGAGCTATTAGAGCGACAACTGGAGCCTATACTGGAAGGTCCCCTCAAGACAAATTTATTGTAGAAGAACCCTCTACTAAAAACATTATTAATTGGGGTACTGTAAACCAACCAATTTCCTCGGAGGTATTTGATCAACTCTATAGTAAAGTGATTTCTTACTTAAAAGAACGAGATGAGATTTTTATTTTCGATGGTTTCGCTGGAGCTGATAAGCGCTATCAACTTCCATTAAAAGTGATAAATGAATTTGCATGGCATAATCTATTTGCTAGTCAGCTTTTCATTCCTAATGATGGAGAAGAACTCCTCACAAATGAGCCGCCTTTTACAATTGTATCTGCTCCACATTTTAAAGCAGATCCTGAGGTAGATGGAACAAAATCTGAAACCTTTATTATCATCTCGTTTGAGAAGAGAACTATTTTAATTGGTGGTACGGAATACGCTGGAGAAATGAAAAAATCAGTTTTTTCTGTAATGAACCTTTTATTACCAGAAAACAACATTCTTCCTATGCATTGTTCAGCAAATGTGGGTTTTGAAGGAGATGTAGCATTATTTTTCGGTTTATCTGGGACAGGAAAAACCACATTATCTGCTGATCCAAACCGACGTCTTATTGGTGATGATGAACACGGATGGTCAACGTCTGGAGTGTTTAATATTGAAGGTGGATGCTATGCAAAATGCATCAACTTAACAATTGAAAAGGAACCTCAGATTTATAATGCTATTCGATATGGATCTGTTCTTGAAAATGTTGTCATTGATGAATTAACTAGAGAAGCAGATTATAGTAACCCTTTTTATACTGAAAATACAAGAGCAGCCTACTCCCTATCTGCTATTGATAAGGCTATTGTCCCTAGTATCGCAGGCCATCCGCAAACAATTGTCTTTTTAACAGCAGATGCGTTTGGAGTCCTTCCTCCTATAAGTAAACTATCAAGAGAACAGGCAATGTATCATTTCTTAAGTGGATATACAAGTAAATTAGCTGGAACGGAACGAGGTGTAACAGCACCTGAAGCTACGTTCTCAACTTGTTTTGGGTCCCCATTTCTTCCACTTGAAGCAACACGATATGCTAATATGCTAGGTCAAAAAATTGATGAACACGATGTTCAAGTTTTTCTCGTAAATACCGGTTGGACCGGTGGAGCATATGGTGAAGGAAAACGAATGAAACTGCAGTACACTCGCTCAATGGTTCAGGCGGCTGTTGAAGGAGACCTAGACCATATTGAAACTGTAAAGGATGAGGTATTTGGGCTAAATATACCGATTCATGTCCCTGGTGTTCCAGATGATGTGCTACAACCTCATAAAACATGGAATTCCCAAGAACAATATTACTTAAAAGCCAATGAATTGGCGACAAAGTTTAAAGATAATTTCAAAAAATTTAAACATCTATCACCACATATTGAAAAACTTGGGGGACCAATTAATTATCATTAATTTTATTTTCCACTCAAGGCTTAGAAGGGCTGTCTCATTTAAGAGAGGCCTCTTTTAATACCTTAAGTGGTAATCTATAAGAGTAAGAACAAAAGCGCAAGCGACTTGGTCAGCCTATGGCAAATAAGATGATATAGAATAGAAGGCGTCCTTTGCCTTCAATTCTATATTAGCTTATGACCTCGAGGGGCTAGGCGCTGGAGCTGGATGTCGAAGTAGTTATCCACAGTTCAAGCATTTTATAATTTCCTAAGCAGATAAAAAGGGACCCTTATAGGTCCCTTCAGACTGTTGACAAACGCTCGCTTTTCTTATGAAGTCTAGCCCCTCGATGACATAGCCACAAATGAATTGAAGACAAAGAACGTCTTCTATTCATTTGCGTCTTAAGCTTGTCGGTGCTGGTCAAGGCGCTTCCGCTTTTGATGTTACTTAGCTTTCTGGGGTGCTCATTACCAGCCCCGGTAACTCTGCTCCTCTCAAGACTTCGTGCTTTGAGAGGCAAGCGTTAACAATCAGTCTGAAGGGCTAGTAATTTTACTTTGTCTACATACTGAATCGTTAGTTTGTTGAATTTAAGTTTATTAAACGATAGGTGACAATCGTACTAGTGTTTGTTAATTCTAGTTTTTGAACAATAACTTGTCCCGTAACTTCCCCACTTTTGGTTTTTCTTACCTCTATCGGAATATCGATTGGATAAATACGGTATCCATCTTTTATTAGCTCAAATGTATTTTCATCTATACGAACTTCTTTACCCTTTGTTACAATCATTGTATTAAATTCAACTGGCATTCCCATTTGAATTCCTCCTCTTCTTACTGATTGGACACTTCCATCATACCATCATTGCTTTTATCGTTAAACTTGAAAAGGCTGTTTTTTCATCCAGAAGCAAAGTTTTTGGAGAGTATCACGATTAATGTTTGGTGGAAAGTAGTGGGTATACTCCTTAAAATACCAGCACTCTACTTGTTTTCCTAATTCCTTAAGGCGTTTCTCCAGTCTGTACGCATGTTCAACAGATACATTTTTATCTTTTACACCATGAATGATTAACACTGGTGCATGTAACCTTTCAAG
>DASQMK010000677.1:0-6710 GCA_035645575.1 Metabacillus sp. | reverse complement strand
ATCTTAACTAAAATACAAAAAACTAGGAGGTCGCTCCCCCCTAGTTATTCTTCTACGTCTCCAACTAAAAACTCTGGATTTAAATCTTCAAATTCATCATCTAATTCTTCTTCCCAATCATCATCATTATCATCGCAGCCTTCTGGATTTACACGAACACATACTTTTGTTTCACCGATTACTTCTGCAAGGTGCTCACGCTCTGCTTGCACGATAATCTTGTTTCCATTAGGTGAAATTGTTACTTCTAGGCAGTTTGGTTGTTGAAGTGCTTTACAGATAACTTCATGCTCATCGTCAAGAAAATTGTCATCTTTATATCTCAATTTAATGACATCCACATATTTTACGCGTTCTGTTACAACTTCTGTCTTTGTATTTTCGTTGTAAGAATACCATACGTTAATATCATAAGTACCTTCTACTTCAACTGTTCTGCCATTTTTTTGAGCATCATAATTATGGTTAATAATCCAACCACCTAAAATGCTCGCTGGTTTTTGCGATGGTGCAATCGTATGTGTGCATTGTGTAAATTTACGTCCTTTTGCAACAACAGCTTTCGTAATGATTTCTCTGTATTCAGACATTCGAGCATACCCTCCTCAATAAATCTTCATTTAATCCTATGCTAGGCTATTAACAGATGTGCTAAGTAATTAAATGAATTCATGACATGTTACGCCAATACATGTAACGTATAGTACATTGTATGCTAGGGTTACAGAATATGTGCCTAAAAATAAAAAAAGGTGCTTGTGTAATAAGAAAATAATGGCCTATTTTTATTGTTGTTTGACACGGTAAATTCCCTTTATAAATCAAAAAGGCTTTTCAGAAGAATGTATGAGGAATTAATTAAACTTATGCGTAATTTTGAACACAAATAGAAAGGGATTCGAATAGACTATTCGAATCCCTTATAATAGCAGTAACTATTTTGTTATGACGATCAAGAACAACTACTACCAGGAGAATTTCTTAGTTTAGATCCTGTTTCCCCTTGTAATAAGTCACCGCCAGTTGACGTGATGATTTCATTTGTCACTTTATTTGAAATCGTATGTGAAACTAGCTGAAGTAAATCATTTACTTCTAACTGAGATTCTTTAAATTCTTGAATGATTGGAATCTCATCTAATTCGTTTTGAATTTTATCAATCTTTGCCTCAACTTGTTTTAGCGCCTCGTGTTTTCCATAATGTTGAAAGTTAACTGCTTGTTTTTGCAGGCTTTTAATACTTGCAATCATTTCACGAACCTTTTGATTTTCATTTAGCTGTGCTTCTGCACGTTTAAAGAAATCTACTTCCTTTGATTCAGAAATCATTTGTGCTAGTTCACGTGCTTTTGCTACGATATCGTCTTTTGTATAAGTTATTGTCATCTTATTTCACCTCAACCGCTTCTTCTACCATTTCTCCATCTAATGTCCAAGTTTTTGCTTTTGTGATTTTAACTTTGACAATTTTCCCAATTGCTGACTTTGGTGCTCTAAAGTTTACTAGCTTACTTTTCTCTGTGTAACCTGCTAGAACATCAGGATTGTTTTTACTTTCCCCTTCAACTAAAACGTCGACAATTTGACCTTCATAAGCTTTTAATTTCTTAGCAGAAATCTCATTAACAACCGCGTTTAGACGTTGAAGACGTTCCTTCTTCACTTCCATAGGTACATTATCCTTCATTTTTGCAGCAGGTGTACCTTCACGTGGAGAGTAGATGAATGTATAGGCACTATCAAATTCTACCTCGCGATATAGAGAAAGAGTTTCTTCAAATTGTTCTTCTGTTTCATTAGGGAAACCTACAATAATATCTGTCGTTAAGGATGCATTTGGCATTGCTTCCTTGATTTTACGAACAAGCTCTAAATAGCTTTCACGTGTATATTTACGAGCCATAATTTTTAATATGTCTGAGCTTCCAGATTGAACTGGTAAGTGGATATGATCTAATAGGTTTCCACCTTTTGCCAGAACTTCAATTAGGTGATCATCAAAATCACGCGGATGGCTTGTTGTAAAACGAATTCTTGGAATATCAATTTTACGAATTTCATCCATTAAATCGCCTAATCCATATTTAAGATCGTCAAAATCTTTTCCATATGCGTTAACATTTTGACCTAGAAGGGTAATTTCCTGATACCCTTGAGCTGCTAAATGACGCACCTCTTGAATGATTTCTTCTGGACGACGACTACGTTCTTTTCCACGTGTATAAGGAACGATACAATACGTGCAGAATTTATCGCAGCCGTACATAATATTAACCCATGCTTTAATATTCCCTTTACGTACCTTTGGAAGATTTTCAATAACATCTCCCTCTTTTGACCATACTTCAATTACCATTTCTTTTGAAAGATATGCTTCATTTAAAATATGTGGCAGGCGGTGAATATTGTGTGTACCAAAAATCATGTCCACAAATGGATGTACCTTTAGGATACGGTTTACAACCGATTCCTCTTGTGACATACAACCACAAACACCTAATAATAAATCAGGACGTTCTTTTTTCAATGCTTTCAAGTGACCTAGCTCACCGAAAACTTTGTTTTCTGCATTTTCACGAATTGCACATGTGTTAAGCAAAATGACATTTGCATCCTCTACACCATCAGTTGGCTCATAGCCAAGTGCCATGAAGATTCCTGCCATAACTTCTGTATCATGCTCATTCATTTGACAACCATATGTGCGAATATAGAATTTACGACCTTGTCCCATTCCTTTAAATTCTTCAGGAATAGAGAATCCATCATACTTAACTTCTTCCTTCCCACGCTTCTTGGCATCTTTTAAGGAAGGAGGCATATATACGGATTGGAAATACTTGCTGTAGTCCTTGTCGGATTTTTTGTCCGAAGGATTTACTTGCGTGCTTTCCTTACGTTGTTGTTCATTCATTGTGTCATTCTCCTTTCAATCTGTTATTTCACAGACATACATCTCTAACAAATTCTTAAAAAAAATTATTTTTTTATTTGAAAAATTGTACGAGTATATTTAATCATAAGACGTACAACATAAAAGTATATCGATTATCTAGCAAGAAAACAATCCTAAACACATACTGACTTAAATTTTACACGTTTTCATTTAAAAAGGCTAATATTGTTTTATGGAAATTTTTAAAGGACTTTCCTCGGAAGTCCATAATATAGTTATGTAAACTAAGTGTCTATGAAAGCCTTCAAAAATATATTCCAAAGGCTTTCTATTTTGTTAAATTGAGAAAATTTTAGGATTCTATGATTTTAGTTTTTGAATGAGCAAAGGAACATTACATATTATTCGAATTAACTTCAAACAGAAAATTTATTTTACCAGATTTCCATTCAAGTTTGGCATTAAATGTCTTTTCCCCCTTTTTAAAACCTTTAATTACATTTGTTTGCCCTTCTTTTAAAAGCTTCTGTGCATTTGTTTGAGAGATTTTCTTTCCTAGTATTTTTTTAGATATAGTAAATTTACATTGATTTGTTTTATAATTTGTACATCCGTAAAATTCGCCTTTGTCGACAACATCTCCGTCACATACTTTACATTTCCCGACCTTTTTTCCTATTGTAAATCGTGAGGAAGTTCGTTGAATTGTTTCAACCTTTAAACCTTCGAAATTCCAAGAGGATGAAACAGTCATCGCATCTGACACGATTTTCGATGACAGTTTTTTCGTTTGTTCCATAAATACAGAAGGTGATGCTAGTCCCTCACCAATTTCTGAAAGTCTCTGTTCCCATTTTGCCGTCATTTCTGGCGACGCCAAAATCTGATCTCCAATTGCTTTAATTAAAACTTTCGCTTTATCTGTTGCATAAACCTGGTTTTTTTTAACCTCTATATATTTTCGATCTTTAAGCATGGTAATAATACCTGCTCTTGTTGCTTCTGTTCCTAGGCCTTCTACTTTACTTAAAACTTTTTCAAGCTCATCATTTTCTAAATATTTTCCTGCTGTTTTCATTAATGTGATTAATTGGCCTTCTGTATAACGTTTAGGTGGTTGTGTTTTTCCTTCTTTTGTATCAATTTTGTCTACTATTCCGCTATCATTTTTTTGAAGATTAGGAAGTAGCTCATCTTTTTCTTTGTCATTCTGGAAAATAACTTTACGCCAGCCTTCTTGAATTTGTTGCTTTCCTTTTGTTATAAATTCAGCTCGACCATCAACTAGTGTGATAAGAGTGGAATAATCAAAAATTGATTGGTCATAGTGGGCAGCTATTAATCTACGAACGATCATATCGTATATTTTTTGTTCATCTGCTAATAGCTTCTTTGGATCTCGTACTTGTTCAGTTGGTATAATTGCATAGTGATCTGTCACCTTTTTTTCATTCACATAACGTGAATTGTTCAAAATTGATGGTTTAGGCAATGGAAAAAGATCACTGTATTCATCAAAACCACTTAGTTTTTGCAAAATGTCTGGAAATTGCTCTGCTTCACCTTTTGTTACATATGTTGAATCACTTCTTGGATAGGAAACAATTCCTTTTTGATATAATGACTGAACGATATCTAACGTTTTCTTAGGTGAAAATTTAAATGCCTTGTTAGCAGTTGCCTGTAGTGATGATAAATTAAATAAAAGTGGTGGCTGATATTCTTTGCGTTCGGTTTTTAAATCCTGAATCGTAGCTTTCTTTCCTGTACAAAATGCTGCAATCTTATTAGCAAGTTCTTGATCCATGATACGAGTCTGCTGATCTTTATGCCATTTGCCTTTGTATTTTTTTCCGTTTATCTTAAAGGTTGCGATAATTTCCCAAAATGGCTCTGGTTTAAAATCATCGATCTCTCTTTCTCGTTTGACAATAAGAGCAAGAGTAGGTGTTTGAACACGTCCTGCAGAGAACACATCATTCATTCCATGATCTTTTAGCAAAAGAGAGTATACCCTTGATGCATTCATTCCGACTAACCAATCCGCACATGCACGAGAATAGGCTTCATAAAATAGATTTTTTGTTTTTTCCCCATCTAATAATTGTTTAAAGCCTTCGTAAATTGATGCAGGGGTTAATGATGAAATCCATAATCTTTTAATAGGCTTTTTGACCCCTGATAACTGAATGATATTTCGAATAATTAACTCACCTTCCCGCCCAGCATCACCTGCATGTATAATTTCTGTAACTGCTGGATTTGTGAGAAGCTGCTTGACAGTATAAAACTGTTTAGCTTTTGATTTTGTAACCTCGTATTGAAATTTATCTGGTATGATTGGTAACATTGATATAGACCATTTTTTCCATTCTGATTTATATGCTTCTGGTGGACTTAACTGAGTTAAATGTCCAATTGCCCATGTGCAATAAGCTCCATTTGGAAAAAGCTCATTAGGTTTGATTTCAAAATATCCATCGCGTTTTATTCGTTGAAATTGCCCACAAAGGGTTGAAGCTTGGTCAGGCTTTTCAGCAATAATTATTTTCATGACTTTACTACACCTACTAATTTACAATCTTTTTTTCTAGTTTACTCTATCTTTTCATATAAGGAAAATAACCGAAACTTAATTTTATATGATGTTGTTGATGATTTTCAATTCACATAAAAAATACTCAGAGTTATTCCCTGAGTATTTTTGCACATGCATTTCCTATGGTTTTAGTACAACTTTTATGCATTGATCTTCATGGTCATTGAATATTTTATACGCTTTTTTTGCATCTGTTAATGCGGTTCGATGAGTAATAATATCTTTCGGATCAAATTGTTTATCTGTAATCATGTCAAATAATTTTGGCATAATTGGAATGACTGGAGCCTGCCCCATCTTCAAGGTAATATTTCGTACAAAAAAGGCACCTAATGGAAAGTTATTATAATTTGCTCCATATACACCAGTAATTTGAACTGTCCCTGCTTTTCTAACAGCTTTTGTTGCAATTTGAATCGGTCCTAGAGTTCCGCCCTGTAATTTAAGTTTTTGTTCAATGAATTCTAAAGGTGATTTTTTTCCGTCCATGCCGACACAGTCAATCACAACATCTGCTCCGCCGTTTGTTATCTCCTTTAGATGTTCACCCATGTCAGGATATTCAGTAAAATCAAAGGTCTCAACTTTATTTTTTTCTCTAGCATGCTGTAAACGATATCTAAGGTGATCGACAGCAATGACACGCTTTGCCCCTTCCATCCACGCGAACTTTTGTGCCATTAATCCAATTGGACCACTTCCAAGAATGATGACAGTATCATCTTTTTTTACTCCTGCATTTTTGACACTCCAGTAGGCAGTAGGAAGAACATCAGATAAAAATAAAAGATCATCATCCTCTAATTCACACGATTCAGGTATAACAAATGGAGTAAAATTACCAAATGGTACTTTTAAATATTCTGCTTGTCCCCCAGGATGGTTACCAAACTTTTCTGTATATCCAAAATATCCACCGGAATCAAAGTGAGGATTAGAGTTATCACATTGGCTTGTCAAGTCATGTTTGCAATAAATACATTGACCACATGACACATTAAATGGAATAACGACTCGATCACCCTTTTTTACTTTCGTTACATCAGGACCGACTTCTTCTACTATTCCCATCGGCTCATGTCCGATAATATACCCTTCAGGTAACGGCATATTTCCTTGATAAAGATGCAAATCGGAACCACATATAGCTGTAGAAGTTATTTTAACTATAATATCATCTTTTTTTTCTAATTTAGCATCTTCAACTTCTTTCA
>DASQMK010000676.1:0-12686 GCA_035645575.1 Metabacillus sp. | reverse complement strand
AAGATTAAAGACAGGACTCATGGTCCTGTCTTTTTATCTCTTCATTATTCATCTTTAATCGTCTTTAACGGTTTATTATTCTTTTTTAAAGCAAATCGGTATTTCTCTCCTTTTTCTATTTGAGTGACCTGTGAATCATGTACTGTAATTTGGACAGTTCCAAACTCAAGATTTTCTAAGAAACTAACAATTTTATCAATTACTTCTTTATCGATTTTATTTTTTGAAGACAACTAAATCCTCTCCCTTTAATAAACTCACACGATTTAAAAGTAAATCTTCCAAAGTTGTTCGTTCAAGAACATAGGCTATTGTATCTCTTACAAGAGACCAAAGTGGCTTTAATTGGCAACCCGTTTCTAATGGACAAGGTTCATATTTGGTTAAAGATGCACACCCCATTGGTGACAATGGACCTTCTAAGTTTCGGATAACCTCACCTATATTGATTTCATTTGAATTCTTATGAAGATAATAACCTCCCTTTGCTCCCCTTTTACTCTTTACGTAATCAAGCTTTTTTAATTGGAGCAAAATTTGTTCTAAATAATTTATTGTAACAAGTGTTTTCTCGGATATTTCTTGAATTGTGATAACGGTACCTTGTTGTTGTCCTAACACTAATAAAGCACGTAATGCGTATTCCCCTTTACTAGAAACTTTCATTTTCTCCTCCTGCAATGTAGAGTAAATCACTCGACTTTCAATTGTTAAAGTTGAGTATAAGAGTCAACTTTAATCCATATTACATCACTTATTTTATGTTTCATCTTCCAATGCCAAGTATTTCTATGCGAATTATTTACTTTATCATATTATGTATCTCATACTAACGCAACTACTTATTTGCAAATAATTCCACTATTTTTATTTTTCTTACTAAACATCTTGTATATTATGGATTTTAATCATATAATCAGATCATCTTAAATTCACATCGATTTACTTGGTATTAAATTGTGACTAATTTTATGAGAAAGGTTTTGATTTTATGCTTACTTATATAGCCATCGCAGTAGCCTTATTTTTCGCTATGAATATAGGTGCAAGTGGTACAGCTGCAGCAATGGGAGCCCCTTATGGTGCCGATGCAATAAAAAATAAACGTCTTGCTCTTATTTTGGTAGCTATTTCAGCCTTTCTTGGAGCAGTTCTTGGTGGCGGTGAAGTTGTTAAAACCATCGGAAATGGCATTATCCCTAGTGATATCTTAACAGTAGAGATTGTCATTATTATTTTAGTTGGAGCAACGTTCACGTTATTTTTATCAAATATTATGGGAATCCCTTTATCAACTTCAGAGGTGACAGTGGGTTCTATCGTCGGAGTTGGAGTTGCTTTTCAAGCATTATATACAGACAAGCTGCTTGTCATTGTATCATTTTGGATTATGGTTCCAATTACCTCTTTTTTGATTACATTTATACTTGGAAAGATTATTAAGTATTCTGAGAAAAGATGGCCCTTTTTAATAGGTAAAGGAAAATGGACAAAATGGTTATCTATTCTATTGGTGATTGGAGGTTGTCTTGAAGCCTTTTCTGCAGGAATGAATAACGTAGCAAATGCAATTGGTCCACTTGTTGGTGCAGATATGATTTCATCACAAAACGGGATCTTAACTGGTGCACTTTTCACCTCTATTGGAGCTTTATTGCTTGGAGGAAAAGTACTTGAAACAAACGGAAAGAAAATTACTCAGCTTTCGCTGTTACAGGGAAGTGCTGTTTCTTTTACCGGGGGGACATTAGTCATTATTGCTTCTGTATTCGGTCTGCCCATTCCGCTCACTCAAGTAACTACATGCGGAATTCTAGGTGTTGGCACGGCAAGGAATGGTATTGTAACATTGCAAAAAAACGTCATTAAACGAATTGGCATGGTTTGGGTTGTTTCACCAGTTGCATCTCTGGTAGTCTCTTATTTTCTTATTAATTTATTTGTGGAACGGAACGGATTCAATCTTCTTATTATTGCTAGTACACTTATTTTCTCTCTAGGTTCTATTAAGCTTTCTCAAATTGTTCGCAAAGAAAAACGTACAGTACATGATAGTGGCGGTGGAATATAATTTGTAAATCTAAAAACCAAACAGGCCTATACCTGTTTGGTTTTTTATCATTGTCTTAGTGCTTCTTCCACAAATTTATTTTCAATGACTTTTGATGTATCAAGCTGTTTATCAATACCTCCAACTGTGTATAATAGGTTCTGAAATTTTCTAAACAGTTGAATATTGTTCACGTCGACCTTTTGTGCCTCAGCTAAATCCCTAGATACTCCTTCGATATCCTCAATAAAATGCTGACGAACCTCTTCATATGTTCTCAAGAATAGCACTGTTAAATCTGGATGCTCCTCTGTAAACTAAGGGAGGATTCCTGTCTTTCCTTGTACGCCAATGTTGATGAATATAACACAGCCCATGTAATTTTTTATTTCAATTGCAGTTCCTTGTTAAACTAAACTCCCGTTATAACTTTATTCAAGAATATCGCCCTAAAATGAAAAACGAGCGCTTATCCTAGTTCCACGATTGCGCCCGATTCTTGAATAATTTAATGAACAATTTTAAATAACTTTATATTAATCAACAATAGGTTTTAGTTTTTAAGTAAAGTGCTAAGCTAGAATAGCACACTTAATTCGCAAAAAAACAAATTTCAGCTATATGTCTAAACTCAAAGGAATTTTTGTCTTCTTTTATTAATCTTATTAAGTAACAGTTTATAGAAGATATGTTATGTTGTTGCTCTACATAAGTACAAAAATAAAAAGAAGAGGTGTTTGAATATGAATAAAACAGAATTAGTGAATGCTGTTGCAACACAAGCAGAGCTATCAAAAAAAGATGCTACAAAAGCTGTGGATGTATTATTTGAAACCATCTCTAACGTACTTGCTAAGGAAGAGAAAATCCAGTTAATTGGGTTTGGAACATTTGAAGTGCGTGAACGTGCTGCTCGAACAGGCCGTAATCCACAAACAGGAGAAGAAATACAGATTGCTGCATCTAAAATTCCTGCTTTTAAACCAGGAAAGGAATTAAAAGAAGCTGTTAAATAAACTTATAGATCTATGAGTTTGTAGAATGGCTCTAAGTTTTGCTTCTTAGAGCCTTTTTTGTTTAATTAGGTAATACCAATTCCACAATGGCGCCCTTTAATTGAACAACTGAGAATTTCCATGCCGGGGTAGCACGCCATTTTAACGTTTTTATACGCCAAGAACAAAATTTTGGATTTTCTTGTAACAAAGTAGCCCATTTTATCGTTTGGGGATGACCTGTTTTCTCGACTTGATCGGTATAGGTGCTACTCCTATTTGGAATTGCTGGATAAGACCTGATTCCATTAGGAAACTATACACTTGTTTCAAACGAATGCAATCTTTGCATCAGAACCATCAATATCGTTTGGCGGAATTTCTCCGTGCATAATTCGATTAAGCACTTTTTCTTCTAATAAAGCCAAGTTATTTTCAGAAAAATGGCGTGGTCTCGGTGCGTCTACTTTTATATCTATTGCAATCTCACCGTTTTCTATGAGGATAATTCTATCGGCTAGACGAATTGCTTCTCTAACATCATGCGTAACGAGTAAAGCAGTAAACCCTAATTTTCCCCATATGTTTTCAATTAAATTCTGCATTTCTAATCTAGTAAAAGCATCGAGTGCACTAAGTGGCTCATCGAGCATAAGTAGAGATGGTTCATGGATTAGAGCTCGAGCAAGGGCTACCCGTTGCTTTTGGCCACCCGATAAAGTGGATGGCCATTGATCTTTTAAGGATAATAAGCCCACAGCTTCTAAAACTCGTTCTACTTTTTCTGTCTGGTTTCCTTGTAAGCCTAGCCCGACATTTTCAATTACCTTTTTCCAAGGTAACAGTCTGGAATCTTGATACATCATTGTTATATTTGATGTCGATTGATTAGATGGGACTCCATCAAACAAAAGCTCACCACTCGTCAATGTTTCTAGTCCGGCTACTAGTCGTAACAGTGTACTTTTACCACTTCCACTTTTTCCGATAATTGCTACAAATTCACCTCTTTCAATAGTCAGTTGCACACCTCTTAAGACTTCTTTCTTACCGAAAAATTTACTTACATTCTTAACATCAATTTGAATGGCATGATTTTCGAGTGAATGTCTATCTTTCTTCATATCTGTTACTTTTAAATCTCCCATCTTCACACCTCATCCCTTACAGTTGTTTATTGTAGTTTACATTCCATTTTAGAGCCCGCTTCTCACCAAATTGAGCAATAATATCTGCTAGTTTACCAAGTAAAGCATATATTACAATACTTAATATAATAATATCGGTTTGCATAAATTCTCTGGCATTTGTCGCTAAATAACCGATTCCCTCTTCTGTTGGGATTGTTTCTGCAACAATTAAGGTTAACCACATCACACCAAGAGCATATCTTAACCCAACAAAAATGGAAGGAAGTGCACCTGGAAGAAGAATATGCTTAAATAACTTCCAACCTTTTAATTTATACATTTTCCCCATTTCAATGAAGCCTGAATCCACCGTGCGAATGCCGTGATATGTGTTAATATAAATTGGGAACAAAACACCTAATACAACGAGAAAAATCTTCGCACTTTCATCGATTCCTAACCACACAATAACAAGAGGTAATAAGGCTAAATGAGGAATATTTCTTATCATTTGTATAGTCGTATCCGTTAATCGAAAAGATATATCAGAAAGACCGTTTAATATCCCGAGAGCAAAGCCAATTAATCCACCAATAAGCATGCCGATTGCCGCACGTGAAAGACTCGCTAGCACATGATGCGTTAATTCACCAGTAACTATCAGCTCCCATCCGCTAATTAATACCGTTAATGGGGAAGGAAACAAAGATGCTGTTACAAACTCTAATGAGGAAATTACTTCCCAAACGATTAAGGTCATTATTGGAATAATCCATGGTTGAGATCTATTAAACCATTTTTGTTTCATCTGTTTCATTCCTTTTTTGAAAATTTAGATATTATTGGATAAGCATATCTTTAGATACATCAAGTTGTTTAGGAATTAACCCTATTTCAAAATACTTATCGGCTTGCTTTTGTTGAGCATCAACAATTTCTTGCGTAATTTTAGTTGCCCCATACGTACGGCGTTCAACTGCCCTTGTGATAATCTTTTCATCAATTCCCAAACTTTCAGATAACAGCTTTATAACTTCATTTTTATTTTCATTTGCCCATTGGTCAGATTTATCTGTAGCTTCTAAAATAATTTCAACAAGCTCTGGGTGATCTTTTGTAAAATCCGGAGTAGCATAATAGAAAGTACGGTTTGGATATCCATAATCCATATTCTCTGTAAACGTTACAGTCTCAAGTTCTGTTTCAACACCAGCAAAGAAGGGATCATAAGAAGCAAGGGCATCTATTTGCTTTGTTTCAAAAATGGAACGGCCTTGGGAAGCATCTTCTGGATATACCCATTCAATATCATCAACTGATAAACCAGCTGCTTCAATTGCAAGAATCGCTAAGTAATGGTGGTTTCCACCTTTCAATGCACCCACTTTTTTGCCCTTTAATTGTTCAATAGATGTAATCCCTGAATCTTTCAATACCATTAGACCAACGCCTTCAGGGTTGGGAGCATCTGCACCAACATAAACAAGTGGTTTTCCAGCTGCTTGAGCAAAAATTCCAGATCCGTCAGCTGCATGACCATAATCAATCGATTTGGAATATATTCCTTCTAACAACGTCCCACCATGTGTGAACAATTTCCATTCTACTTTGTAACCTTTTTTTTCTAATGCCTCTTCTAGAAAGCCACTTTCCTTAAGAATATTTAATGTGTTTCCCTTTTGATAACCGATTTTAATAACTTTTTTATCTTTGCTAGCTGAATTCGCTTGTGTAGCATTGGATCCGCAACCAGTTATTAACAATAATATCGACATTAGTAACATAATTCCCATTCTAAACTTCGTTCTTTTTTTTCTCATTGTTCCGTGTCTCCCTTTTTATTTGTTATTTTGAAAACCGATATGTAGCACCTAGCACTTGGAATTCTCCTTCTTGGCCTGAACCAGAAAACTCTACCAAAAATGGCTTTTCGCCCCGATTATCTAAAGTTTCTGAGACGATCCCTTCCCCGATTGGACTGTAAAATACTATATCTCCACCGTCTAATTTTAATTTTTGACCGTTAGCGTTCAAAGATTCATCAACAAATGGCTCTTCGGCCTCTAACCCTAAATAGTTCGACCACTTCTCGATTACGTTCTCGACATTGTGGACTGCAAATGCAACTGATAATAACGAAATTTTCCCTTTCGGATGCTTAGCTATAACAGACCGATTGATTAGGTCCTGTTTACGCTCTTCGTCCCCCTCATCCCACTGAATAAAGAACGGCAATTCGAGCTGTTCGTCAGGTTTTCCGACATACAGTAATTTCCAGCTAACAAGGCTACCGTCCGGCCTTCTCCTACTTAGCGGTGAAGGGCCATATACTTTCAAACCAAGACTTCGGAAACGCTCTGCATCATCTTCTAAATTTGTCGAACGAAGAGTTATTCTGGCCAAACCTTCTATATAATTGTCATTTTTGAATGTCTCTCTCAAACTGTATTCTATTCCAGCAACTGATTCCACTAACTTGTGATCGAACACACCAATTAATTCTACGTAACTCAAATCAAAATAGCTAAGGGAGTTATACGTACCGTAATTTTCGTGTTTCCCTCCTTCTACAGCATGTAGGCCTAGTTTTTTGTACTCTTCGATCGCCACTAATGGACTATTTACAAAATGTACAAGATGATCAAATCGAAATCCCATAATCATTCCCCTCTCCATTATTAAGATCTATTTTGAAACTAAATAATGCGTTGCCAATTGTAAAAACATATTCCCTAACCCTAACAATGCTTTTTCATCAAAATCAAATCGTGGATGATGATGAGGAAACTGTGTTTCTGGTTGATCATTTCTTGCCCCAACATGGAAGTAGGCGCCTGGCCTATGTTCTAAGTAATAAGCAAAATCTTCAGCTCCAAGTACTATTTGCTTTTCTACGAACGAATCAGGGGAAATGTTTTCTTTTATGATTTGTTCAACAAGCGCAGCTTCCTCTTTGTGATTCACTAAAACTGGATAACCCTGTGCATAATCTAATGAATAGTCAATATGGTCCGCTTTTCTGATCCCCTCGAGAATGGCGCGAATTTCAGACTCTATTTGTTTACGGACTTCCGGGTTCATTGCACGAATAGTACCTTCAAGCTGTGCAGTATCCGCAATAATATTAAATGCATTACCCGCATGAAAACTACCTATTGTTACAACAGCTGGTTCAACCGGGTTAACCCGACGGCTGACTATTTGTTGTAAATGACTCACTAGCTCACTACCAATTGCAACAGCATCAATAGTTTCATGAGGTCGCGCTCCATGTCCTCCCCTTCCTTGAAGCGTAATTTTAAATGCATCAACAGACGCCATCACTGGACCTTGTCTTGTCGCAATTTTTCCAATTGGAATATCCGTTGCTAAATGTCCTCCAAATATAACTTCCACACCATCTAAAACACCGTCTTCAATCATAAACTTTGCTCCACCTGGAGGTTTTTCTTCAGCATGCTGAAAGAGAAAAATTACTTTTCCATTTAAACGATCACGATTGTTGCTCAATACCTTTGCCACTCCTAGTAAGCTCGATGTGTGACCATCATGACCACAAGCGTGCATAACTCCATCAATTGTTGACTTATAGAACACACTTTTTTCATCATGAATCGGTAATGCATCAAAATCTGCTCGAAAAGCAATCGTCTTCCCTGGGTTGCCACCTTCAATGATTCCAATAACACCATTTCCTCCAACTCGTTCTCGTACATCAATCCAAAGCTTCTTAACTTCTCAGCAATAAATTTAGGAGTTTCAGACTCTTCAAAAGATAGTTCAGGATTTTGATGCAGATATCTTCTCCACGAAACAATTTCCTCATAATAATTTTGAAGTTCTTTATAGAAATCAACATCCAACGCTTTCACCCTTTACAAACATTATTTAAAAGAAAACTTACTTTTAGGGGTAGTACCAACATTTTGACGTAAAACCCACGTAAATACATTTTTTGGTAACAACTTAGTGTTATTCCTATCTCTAATCTAATTCCCTTTAACATAAACAGCCTGTGAAAAGGGAATTACTTTTAGGTAAAGGATAAGGGAACAAAAATCATCTGTTTTATGGGTATCAAAAAGCTTAAAAATATATAAAGGTCGTAATGATGAACTAGGTTAGCTACGAATGGATTAAAAATCTAACGAACTAAATAATATAAGTTAGGCTATACATACTCAAAACTGACATTAAGGTATAAAAATAAACTAAATTAGTGTCCCCTTTGTGTTAACACAAGAACACCTGATGAATGTTCTACAACTTCATTGACTTCTTTTATTTTATTACTATTAAAATTAGCATGACGGAAGTTAATGTCTTTTCTTAACCTTAAATCCTTTACAATAATTAAACTTTCATAAAGTATAAAAAGGCTGCCTGATTTCTTTATGAAACGCTTCTTGTGAGTGATTGATTTAAATCGTCACTCATCTCCGGTAAGCTATTTCATACTAAAAATCAAGCAGCCTTCAGTATGTCTGATCGGCAGATCGTATTCGTTATTGTGTTATCAAAACTGTTTTTATTTTCTTACTAGTATATTAATCCCTGAAAACCAATAAGTCAACTAGGAATTATGATTTTCCTTTTATTTTTTCATCACCATCAACTCATTCAATCGTATCGAATCCTTTACCCTATCGCATGGTCTAAATCGTCAATTAAGTCCTCAATATCCTCAAGTCCTACTGATATGCGAATCAATCCATCAGTAATTCCTAATTCATTCCTTCTTTCAGGAGGAATAGAAGCATGTGTCATCAGTGCTGGGATTGAAATTAAACTTTCAACTGCACCAAGACTTTCAGCCAATGTAAAATATTTCACTTTCTTTACGATGTTAGCTGACTTCTCAGCACTGCCCACATCAAAGGATATCATGCCACCAAAACCACGCGCTTGCTTTTTAGCAATTTGATGATTTGGATGAGTTTCAAGTCCTGGATAATAAACCTTAGTTACATCTTTGTGATGTCCAAGAAATTCCACAATTTTTTTTGCATTTGCTTCATGCTCCTCCATTCTTATCCCCAGTGTTTTCATTCCTCTTATTAATAGCCATGAGTCATAAGGAGCCAGAATGCCACCAGTGGAATTCTGAATAAAATGAAGTTCTTCTCCTAATTTTCGATTCCCTACTACGGCTAATCCTGCCACCACATCACTATGACCTCCAAGATATTTGGTGGCACTGTGAAAAACAATATCTGCACCTAATGTTAGTGGGTTCTGCCAGTAAGGTGTGCTAAATGTATTATCAACAATGGTTAAAAATTCATGGTGCTGTGCTAATTTTACGACACCTTTAATGTCAGTAACTTTCAATAATGGGTTTGTTGGGGTTTCAATGAAGATCGCTTTCGTGTTTGATTTTATTTCTTTCTCAATTTGGTCTAAATTGCTTGTATCAATAAATGTTACCTCAAGTCCAAATCTGTTAAGCACTTTTGTCATCACTCGAAATGTTCCACCGTACACATCATCTGTCATAAGAATATGGTCACCTTTATTAAACAATGTCATGACAGCCGTTATAGCGGCCATACCGGAACCAAATGCAAAGCCTCTTTCTCCCCCTTCAATATCCTTGATTAATTCCTCAAGCGCATGTCGGGTTGGATTTCCTGTTCTGGAATATTCAAATCCTTTATGTTCCCCAGGGCCATTTTGTTTATACGTGCTTACTTGATAGATCGGAAAGGATACAGCTCCAGTATTCTCTTCATATGCAACTCCACCATGAATCAATTGTGTCTTTTTTTTCATTTTATATTCTTCCTTCATATATGTTTTTGCTTAGGTATCTTTCACTTGAATCTGGGAAGATAACAATGATATTAGAACCAACATTTGCTTTTTCTGCTTCCTTAAATGCACTACAAAAGGCTGCACCGGAAGAACTTCCTACTAAAAGTCCTTCATAAATAGCTAATTTCTTCACCATCTCAAAAGCTTCGTCGTCAGAAATCGTATAAATAGCATCAAAATACGTCTTATCCATATAGGGTGGGAGAATCTCCATGCCAATCCCTTCCGTTTTATGTGGACCTATTTTTCCTCCATTTAGAATCGATCCTTCAGGTTCTACAATGACTGATTTTATCTGCGGATTTTTTTCTTTTAAATAACGGGTAACTCCCATAAATGTTCCTCCTGTACCTGCACCTGCTACAAACACATCAATGTCACCGTTTAATTGATTCCATATTTCTGGTCCAAGCGTCTTATAATAGGCTTCAGGATTAGATGGATTGAGAAACTGCTGAGGACAATATGAATTTGGAATTTCCTTTGATAGTTCATATGCTTTGTCAATTGCACCAGCCATTCCGAGTTCGGTAGGGGTATTCACAACTTTTGCGCCCAAAGCCTTCATTAACTCTTGCTTTTCCATACTAAATTTTTCAGGGACACAAAATACAACATTTATATCACGATTAATTGCCGCTAATGCTAAACCAATTCCCGTATTTCCTGCAGTTGGTTCAATGAGTGTTCCTCCTTTCTTTAAATCTCCGTTTCTTAAAGCCTGGTTAATCAATTCAACACCTAAACGATCCTTTACACTTCCTCCAGGATTGAAAAATTCTAGCTTTGCAAAGATACGAACTCCGTTTCTAAGCGGGAATTGAGTAATTTCCAAGATTGGTGTGTTTCCGATTAACTCATGAATAGTTTGAACCACTCTCAATTTTCGAACCTCCAAATTTTATAATCTCTAAATTAGCTTCCGTTTTTTCGGGGTCTATCTTTTCATTGCATCTAATATCCACACAAAAGAATTACATTGTGTAAACGTGACATCAAAGCTATTTTTCGTAAATTCCTTTTCCAAAAAAGGGATCGTCGAGTAATATTCTGTCTCCAGATCTTTGGCCAAAGATAGAAGATTAGCGTTTTTTGCCTCCTCAATGCCTTCCAATTGTGCTATTTCCGACTGATACATAGTATCTGCAAATACAACTTTCCCTCCTTTTTTTAACAACTTTTGATATATGGAGATTGCTTTTGACTTTTCTTGATCGGTTAAATGATGAAAAGCGTATGTGCTAACAATTGTGTCAACAGGTTGGGATACTTCAAATCTCAAAAAATCCCCATCTAAAATGTCATAATTTAAATGACCAGGTATTTTTTCTTTAAAAATCCTGCGCATCTCCTTAGACGGTTCTATTGCTGTAACTGTATGGCCTTCTCTAAGAAGTTTTTTTGTTAAGTTTCCTGTACCAGCACCAAACTCTAAAACATGCCCCTTTGATAGATGTGCAACCTTCTCAAGAATCAACTCATAATGTTTAAAAACCTCTCGATACTCATTATCCTCGCTTGAGACTGTATGGTCGTATGATGCTGCCCATGATTCAAAAATATCCAAAAATTCTCTCCCCATTGTTTCTCACCTTTCGATAATCGATTATTCTTATGTGTATAGTATGAATAATTCTGAATTTGTTACCTAAAAGTGATAAAAGTTAAGAATGATTACTTACAAAATAAAAAGACATAATAGGATCATATTATGTCTTAAACTAGTTTAAATATTGATGATACAATGACTATTTATCGTGTGAATGTTTACAATTAATTTTAAGAGAATCTAAGTTCCCGTGCGGATGGCTATTAGATATGAATTTTCTATATTCTTTTTCAAGTTCTGTTAATTATAACTCAAATAAATGTTTTTCTTCTTTCTTATACACATTAAAGACAATTAGCTTTTCAATTAACTTTTTTCGTTTTTTTCAACTGCTTTTCTCAGTATATCTCCCACTAGAATACCTCCTATTAAAAAAGTGGTGAAATATTGGGTACCAACAATCATTAACTTTTGATAGTACTAAAAAGCTTCATCACGCTTTTTTTACGCTCAGGAACTTTTAGATAACCAATCGCTAATACTTGAAATAAATAATCCCCTATCCTTTATTTTTGAACGATCTTCTGAAAAACTATGATTATTTCAAGTAAAATTATGACTTTGTGTTAAGAAGTGTATTCTTTTCTATCAATTTCTTGATATATTCATGTGTCTCTACTACAATCATATCTTTGTCATAATCCATAGATGCTACATGATAGGAATTGTATAGCGTTATTGCCTGTTTTTGGTGAGATTCAACATGTTTCAAAATATAGTCCGTGTCTTCTGGTGGAACTACGTGATCTTCTAATGATTTAAAACATAGGATGGGATTTGAGATATTTTTAAGAATTCCAGGGGTTTTCTTCATAACCGTTTGCAGTTCAAAAATAGAATGTAGTGGGACCTTATTATATGTGATTTCTTGAACGTCTTCTAATTTAATATCTGGAGTAGTTTCAGAAAGATATCTTGGAAAGAACTTACCAATAAATTGATCATATTCCGGGACTCTTAATGCTGCATTTATCAAGACCAACCCATTAATTTCTTTATATTTGTTTGCCAACCAAAGGGCTAGAGTCCCACCCATTGATTGACCCAAAATAAAAATGAAAGAACATGTTTCTTTCAGCAATGTATAA
>DASQMK010000675.1:0-7302 GCA_035645575.1 Metabacillus sp. | reverse complement strand
TAGAAGAAGCAAAAGTAACCATAGCTAAGAATACAGTTAATTATTTAAAGAAGAATAGTCCAGAAAATACAGGAGATTATGCTAAAGGTTGGGCTAAAAAGAAAGTTGGAACTGCTCAAGTAATACATAACCGTACAGACTATCAATTGACCCACCTTTTAGAAAAAGGACATGTCAATAGAGATGGCAGCCGTACAGAAGCTATTCCTCATATTAAACATGCTGAAGAGAAGGCAATTAATGAATATATTGAGGAAGTTGAGAAGGTGATTAAGGGATGACTTTAAGTGAACTAAAAGTAATATTAAAAGCTACTGGTTATCCGGTGGCTTATTCGCATTTCAAAGTTACACCTAATAATCCTACACCAACTCCTCCTTTTATTGCTTACATGGTTGATGGATCTTCAAATTTATTCGCTGATAATAAAGTACATAAAAAAATAAGTAATATTCGTGTTGAATTATACACGGACATTAAAAATGAAGAAGTTGAAGCCAAGCTTGAAAGTTTACTAGACGAGCATGGATTGGCTTATGAATCTGATGAAACATGGATTGAATCGCAACAGTTATTTCAGAAAATTTACGAAATGGGGTTAATATAAATGGGAAACAAAGTTAATTTTGGTTTACAAGATGTGCACTATGCTACATACACAGTATTAAATGGAGTAATTACTTATGATACACCTGTTAGAATTCCAGGTGCAGTTGAAATTTCTTTAGAACCTCGTGGAGACATGGTTGAGTTCTATGCTGATAATATGCTTTATTATTCAGCACAAAATAACCAGGGTTATGATGGTACTTTATCTATTGCTACTATTCCAGAACAATTTGCAATTGATGCACTCGGTGAAGAAAAAGATGAAACGGATATGGTTTTAACTGAAAAGACAACAGGAAGACAAAAACCATTTGCTTTACTTTTTCAATTCCAAGGCGATGTTATGAATACACGACATGTCTTATATAATTGTACTGCAAATCGTCCTACGGTTTCAGGATCAACTAAAACTGACTCTGTAGAACCGACTCCAAATGAGCTTACGTTTGTTTCTAGTCCTCGTGAAACTGATTATGCAGTTAAGACTAAAACAACTGAAAACACACCAGCAGCGGTCTATGATGCATGGTATACAAGTGTTTATGAGAAAGCAACTACGGTATAAAGGGGATAAATAATGGAAAAAACATTAATTATTGATGATAAAGAAGTAAGATTTAAATCTACGGCAGCTACTCCTTTAAGGTTCAAAGCTCAATTTAGAAAAGATTTCTTTGCTGAAATTAGTAAACTCAATAAGTTGAAAAATGTTAAATTCACTGATGAAAGTGGAGAAACAGACTATGATGCATTTGCTTTAATTGATTTTGAATTATTTTATAACGTTATTTGGTCTTTGGCTAAAACTGGTAATCCATCAATTCCAGAACCTATTACTTGGTTAGATGGTTTTGAAGAATTTCCAATTGGTGAAATTATGCCTGAACTACAAGACTTAATTGCTCATAGCATTCAAGGTAAAAAGGGAAAAAAGATAAAGTAGAGAATTCAGGTGATCCAATCACTACGGATTCTCTACTTTTATTATGTAAACAAACTGGTTTAAATAAGGAAGATATGGAAGATATGACAATAGGGGATTGTATTGACTATATCGAGGAGTACATTGAAATGAATAAACCAAGTAAAGAAAAAAGAAGGCAAGCAACACAAGCTGACTTCGATAAATTCTAATTTGCCATGCCTCAGTTCATTCTGAGGTTTTTTATTTTGTGGAAAAGGTGGTGAGGGTGTGGCAAAGAGTAGTATCAAAGGGATCACTATCCAATTGGACGGTGAAACAAAAGGGTTAGATAAAGCACTATCCGGTGTTAATAAGCGTAGTAGGGATTTGCAAGGCGAATTACGTGACGTTGAAAGATTATTAAAATTTAATCCTGGAAACGTTGTGGCGCTTGAACAAAAACAAAAGTTACTTACTGATCAAGTTGAAAACACCACAAATAAGTTAGAACAATTAAAGTCTGCTCAAGCTGAAGTTAAGAGACAGTATACTTCAGGTGAAATTGACGATGGTCAATACCGTGCTTTTAGACGTGAAATTGAATTTACTGAGGGTTCATTAAGAGATTTAAAGAAGTCTGTAGAAACTATAGATGATGGAAAAGGGATAACAAATCTTAAAAATGATCTTGGTAAAGTCAAAATAAAAGCAGATGAAGCAAAAGATGCTATCAAGAATATTGGTAGTGGATTAGGTACTGCTGGAGGTTTGGGTGCAGCGGCAGCTGGTGGACTTGTAACTGGAATGCAGGAATACAATCAAGACTTGGCTAGGCTTAAGACTAATGCTTCAACTGCTGGTCGTGATCTAGGTTTAGTTGAAGATGCGTTCATGAAAATTACTGAAGTTACAGGGGAAACTGATTCGGCAGTAGAAACCGTTTCAAACTTACTTGCAAGTGGATTTAATGATAATCAATTAGCTCAAGTTATTGATCAGGTTAACGGTGCGGCCATCAAATTTAGTGACACTTTAAAGACAGAAGGTATTGCCGATGGAATTCAGGAAACTTTTGCTACTGGAGCAGCTATCGGGCCATTTGCGGAGTTATTGGAGCGTAGTGGTATTGATTTAGATGACTTTAACGCAAAACTAGCTGATGCAAAGGAACAAGGTGATGGAGCTAATTTCATTCTGCAAACTTTGGCAGAACAGGGTTTTGGGGAAATTTCAAATAAGTACAAAGAAATGAATCCAGAAGTGCAAAAGAATGCTGAAGCAAATGCAGCTCTACAGAAAACTTTAGCTGATTTAGCAATTGTATTAACTCCTTTAATTGCTTCTGTAACTGAAATTCTAACAAAAGTAATTGAATGGGCAACAAAGAATCCTGAGTTAACTGCAACAATAGCGGCTATCGTTTTAGGTATCGGTTCATTGGTTGGAATATTCATGGTTCTTGCTCCTATATTTACAACACTAACTGCCTTATCAGCTGCTTTAGGAATTGGTATGTTACCACTAATTGGAATAATTGCGGGTATTGTAGTAGCCATAGGACTCCTAGTCGCAGCAGGAATTTATCTCTATAAGAATTGGGACGAAGTAAAGGCAAAAGCTATAGAAATTTGGAATAGTTTAGGGGAATGGTTTTCAAACTTTTTCTCAACACTTTTAGACCTGTTTAATTCAGCTTTAGACTGGATAGATGAGAAGACTAATGGAAAATTCTCAGCTGTAACCGATGCTATTCGGAAATACATGGACATGGCACTCAAGAATATTCAGGATGTATGGACTTGGATACAAAATACCTTTCAAAATGCGATCGACTTCATTGTTGCACTAGTGACTGGTGATTTTGAGGGTATGAAAAATGCTATTCAAAATCAGATGGAAAATACAGAAGAGTTAATTAAGAATATTTGGAGTAACGTAGAAGAATTCTTTAGTGGAATTGATCTGAAGGAAGTCGGTAAGCAAATTTTACAAGGTCTCATTGACGGGATTGAAAGCCTTGCTGGTTCCCTATGGTCAAAAGCACAAGAAATTGCTGAAGGTGTAAGAGATGAATTTATTGGTTTATTTGATATCCATTCTCCTTCTAGGCTCATGAAGTGGATGGGTGAGATGGTAGGTGAAGGTTTTGTTATCGGTATCGACTCAATGGTTGATGATATACAAAGGGCATCTAATAATATGGCTGAAGTAGCAGTTCCATCTACACCTAAGATATCATCAAATAATAAAGATAATTCATTTACCAACAAAAAATCCGGTGGTTTAAATGAGATTCAAAGTGAACCTAATTATACCTTAATAATTGAACCTGCTCCAATTATTATTGGCGGGAAAGAAGTGGCAAAAGTTACGTTTAAGCATACAGCAAAATTACAAAAAGAAAATGAAATAAGAATTGAAAGGTCAGAAGGTAGGTGGACTTAATGGGATTAACTTTTAACAATATTAGAAAAGACTATCTCACTGTTCTTAGTAAGAAAAGACCAACGTTTGCCCCTGTTAGTCATAACCTAATAACAATCCCTAAACGTCCAGGGGCATACGTTCATGGTCATGAAACAGACATTAGAACAATAGAAGTCAATGTGCTAATTAATGGTGAAAATATATCAGATCTTCAGAAGATCAAGGAAGATTTAGCTCAATGGTTAATTTCCGATGGAACACCAAAGGAATTAACTTTTGATGATGAACCTGATCGTGTTTATTATGCTTTAATCTCTGATCAAGTGGACTTTGAGGAGATTGTAAGAATTGGTTCTGCAACATTGGTTTTTATATGCCCCGACCCATATAAGCATGGATTGGAATATACTCATCAATTTAACTCTTCAGGAGTTCTTGAATTCATTAACGATGGTTCAGTGGATGCATTTCCTACATACGAAATTGATGTATCGAAGGATACAACGTTTTTGTCCATATTAAATAACGATAGTCACATAACTATTGGTAAACCAGAAGAAACGAATAGTGTTGTAACTATGCCTAGAGATATGATTCTCTATGATAAATTTGAATCAATGTCTGGATGGAATCCTGGTGCAGCTATTCAAGATGGTTTTATACAAATGGGTTCAATTTATGTTAAGAACGGTAATTTTGTTCCTCAAAGTTTTGGTGGGAATGTAGATGCTAACTCTTACAAATGGAGGGGGCCTGCTTATGTTAAGCAATTACCTAGAAGTTTACAAGACTTTGAACTTGAATGTTTTATGGAAATGAAATCTTATCGTTCAACTCCAGCAGAAAGAGCAACTGAATTAGGTCGAATTGCTATATATCTCCTCGATATTAACAATCAAGTTATAGGGAAAATGTTCGTTGAAGATCCTACGGAGAAAACAATGATGGTTAAAGGTGTTGCAAAACTCGGCCCCGAAGCAGCAACCAAAACTATTATGGAATATTCAAATCAAGCTTATAACCAATTTGATGGGTTCATTAACATCAGACGTGAAGGTAAATGGTGGCACTTCCAAATTGGTATGTATGATACTAATGCATCTTTAGGATCAGGTGGTACATTTGGTGGTGGCGAAGAGATAACAGGTCGTAGATATGGACGTTATAATGCTCAATTTTATGATACTGACGGGACTTATCAAACAAAGGTAGCTAAAATTCAAGTAGGGTTTATGCAGTATAAAAACTACAACTGGGCATCAATGTTACTAGATACTATGCGTGTTTGGGAATTATCTGGCACAGGTGGAGTCCCTGCTCCTGAAGATGTACCTGTTATTGCTCAATCAGGGGACAGAATTGAAATTGAAACATCTACTGGACAAATTTACCGCAATGGTGAACCTTGGTATAAACGATTAGATCCTACATCACATTTCTTTCCTCTAAAACCAGGCGTTCAAAGAGTTACATTTTACCCAAATGATATTGGAACAGTTAAGGCTAGAGTAAGAAAAAGGTGGTTGTAAGGCATGTCTGGTAATCAAGTTATTTATATACTCGATATATTTGATGAAGTTATAGGACAACTAAACAATGAAATATCAAACGGTTGTCCTTTTTGGGATGATAATCACATTGAAAAGTTAGAAAATGGTTATGAAACATTTGAATTTTATACAGTGTTAAACCATCCGACTAACTTTCCTAATCTACTTGATAATGAAAATAAAGTAGGTTTTGTTAATAAAGATGGAGATTTTAAGTTATTTAGAATTAAAACTGTAGAAGATGAAACTCAGAAGAATGAACGTTATGTTTGGGCTGAATTAGACAGTGTAGAACTTTATAACACTGTTGCCCGTCCTATGACTTTAACAGGTTCCCCTAGACAATATCTAGAAACTATTCTTAGTGGAACTAGGTGGGGAGTAGGTATTGTTGAGGATTTAGCTACTCAAAAAGTTTCTTTTGATGATTATATCTCTGTTATTCAAGCTATTCATGAAGGAAGAAGTAAATTTAGAGCCGAAGTTAATTTTCGCTTTGTATTAGACAATGGTCAAGTTGTTGGTCGTTATGTAGATATGGTTAGTAAACTTGGTGTTGAAACAGGAAAAAGAGTCGAATATTCAAAGGACTTAATCAGATTCAAACGTTCTCGTGATACCACAGAATTAGCTACAGGTCTTATTGGCTTAGGGAAGGCTGATGAAGAGGGAAATCGATTAACATTTAAAGATGTTATTTGGAGTACCTCTCAAGGAGATCCAGTTAATAAACCGTTAGGTCAAGATTGGATAGGTGATGATGAATTACTTTCAGCTTATTCACCTGATGGCAGACACATATATCGTGTTTATGATGATGGGGAAACAGATGATGCAGAATCACTTATCTATAACACATGGGAAAAGTTACAACAAATTAAGAATGGTCTTTATACATACGAGATTGATATTTTGTTACTTGAAGAAATTACAGGTTATGAAGGCGACAGACTTAGAAAAGGGGATAGGTTGATAGTTGTAGACAGAACCTATTCAAATCCTTTGTACATCTCTGCTCGTATTTTGGAAATTGAACGCTCAAAGGCAAACCCTTTAAATGATAAAGTTTTACTTGGTGAATTCCGTGAATTGAAATTAAGTATTCCTGCTCATATACAAGAACTTCAAAATAAGATTATTAAAGATTCACCAAAGTGGGAAAAAATTCCGGATGCAAAGGAAGTTGGAGCTATTCCAGAAGGTGGCATTAAAGATACTGACTTTCCGGATGATAAACCATCTGTTCCAACAGGATTCAAAGCGACAGGTTTATTCAAAACAATTATGCTTAAATGGGATTTTGTCCCTGATAGTTATATCGCAGCTTATGAAGTTTATGGTTCACAAACATCTGGTTTTACTCCAGATGCGAGCAACCTTATCTGGAAAGGTAAAAGTGGAGGGTTTAATCACGATGCAGAAACAAAGCAAACATGGTATTACAAATTAAGAGCTGTAAATACACATGGAACACCAAGTGATTATACATCTCAAGTAACTGCTCAAACTGTACAAGTTGATGCCAAAGATATCATTCCACAAGTAATTACCAATGAGCTTATTGCTGAAAATGCCATGATTGACTTTGCTAAAATTGCAAATGTGGAAATAACAAATGCAATGATAGTTAATTTAAGTGTCGATAAACTAACAGGTAACTTATTGCAAGTTGGAAATGGTACAACCAGTACTAAATTGGAATTGTATACTTCCGACTCAGGAAGTCACTACATTTACTCTAACCAAGCTGCCGGTTTTAGAATAGAATCCTCTGGAACACTTAGCTTTAAAACAGGTGCTGGGTATAGTGCG
>DASQMK010000674.1:0-1864 GCA_035645575.1 Metabacillus sp. | reverse complement strand
CAATATAAGAAGCAAAATCACGTAATACAAAGTACTGATCATTTTGTACTAACAAGGAATCTGCAATTGCTTCAAATTCTCCTTCATCCTCAGCAAAGAAACCATTTGTTAACTGATCAATTACCTGTCTAATTCTTAAATCATGATGATAATATTCCATTGAACGATACCGTCCATTTTCTTCATACTTGAGTACTTCAGGGGCCGTTAATCCAAATGTGAAGATATTCTCCTCCCCAATTTCCTCCATGATTTCAATATTTGCTCCATCCAATGTACCGACCGTTAATGCTCCATTCATCATAAACTTCATGTTTCCTGTTCCTGAAGCTTCCTTACTAGCAGTCGATATTTGTTCACTAACATCTGCTGCAGGAAATATATCTTCAGCAAGTGAGACCCGATAATTTTCCATAAATACAACCTTAATAGTTTGTGAGACTTTTGGGTCATTGTTCACTTTGTCTGCTAAGGAGTGTATTAGTTTAATAATCTTCTTGGCATAATAATACGTAGGTGATGCCTTTGCTCCAAAAATAAAAGTTCGCGGTTGAATTGAATAATTAGCATCTTCCTTTAAGCGGTTGTATAAATACATGATGTGTAGAACATTTAGTAGTTGCCTTTTATATGCATGTAGCCTCTTAACCTGTACATCAAAAATAGAATCAATATCAACATGAATTCCATTTTTTTCAGCTATTTTTTTAGCGAGAATTTCTTTTCGTTTTCTCTTCACTTGTGCAAATTGTTCTTTTAGTTCCGGATGATAAACATGCCTTTTTAAATCTATTAACTTTTCTGGACTCCTTATCCAATCATCACCAATAGTGTTGTTTATCAATGATGTTAGCTCAGGATTTGCTTTTAATAACCATCTGCGATGAGTAATTCCATTTGTTTTGTTATTAAACTTCGCAGGATAAACCTCATAAAAGAGTCTCATTTCTCTATTTTTTAAAATATCTGAATGGATTTTTGCTACACCATTAATACTGCTGCTTCCTACTATAGCAAGATGTGCCATCTTCACTAAACCATGTGCAATGATGGCCATATGTTCAATCCGCTCCCAATCGCCTGGGTATCGATCCCAAAGCTCTGCACAAAATCTCTCATTTATTTCTTCGATAATCATATAAATTCGTGGTAACAGTGGTTTAAATAAATAAATTGGCCATTTTTCTAATGCCTCTGCTAAGATTGTATGATTTGTATAAGAAACCGTGTTTGTTGTAATATGCCAAGCATCTTCCCATGATAAACCTTCTTGATCCATGAGAATTCTCATTAATTCAGGCACTGCCATCGCAGGATGTGTATCATTAATATGAATGGCTACATATTGATGCAGCTCTCGAATATTAGCGTTTTCCTTTTTATAAGACTTGATAATACTTTGAAGGCTTGAAGAAACGAGAAAATACTGTTGCTTTAAGCGAAGTATTTTCCCTTCATCATGAGTATCATCTGGATATAAAAAATCGGTAATTGCTTCTGTATCGCGCTTGTATGACAATACATCGTGAATTGGACCAAATGAAGCTGGTTCGGCATTCCAAAGCCTGAGTGTATTCACTGTGTCGACTCTATATCCTACAACAGGCATATCATATGGAACGGCTAATACCTTTTGATCATCAACATGCTTAAAGGTTAGTACATCTCCATCAACACCTGCTTCAATCCTTCCCCAATAGGAAATTTCAACCGCCTCATCAGGCTTTCGTACTTCCCACACATTGCCATGCCTCAACCATTGTTCTGGAAGCTCAACCTGATATCCATCAACAATCTTCTGATCAAATAAACCATGTTTATAGCGAATTCCATATCCATGACCTGGAAGGTTTAGAGTTGCAAG
>DASQMK010000673.1:0-5067 GCA_035645575.1 Metabacillus sp. | reverse complement strand
TTTTTAAAAAGGCTAAAAGACTGTTTCAATTGAAACAGTCCATTTTTTATTAATTCGGTTTTATCATTAAACAATAATTCTCTATTTCAAGCTCTACCTTGTACTCTTTAACAAGCATTGTCACGTAGGCAGTAACAGCTGTTCGAAATAAAAGCCAAGTAGGAACCTTTACATTTCCAATATTCCATTTCATACATATTTAGCTAACTAGCTGTTCATGGGAAATACCTTCCTCACATTCATATACAAGCTTTTCTATCGATTCCTTAATCGAAGAATGGTAGGCAATATTTTGTTCAACCGTTTCTTGAAAATGTTCTTCAAACATACCATGTCCAGGTACAGCACCATCACAAGTAATGTTTTTTAGAATTTCAAGAGATTCAATTGTATCCTGTCCATCAATGATATTGGATTTTGTGCTTCTTTAGCTGTTCAACCCCAAAATACGAATCAGAAGCAAAAAGAATTCCATCAATCAATACGCCAAACTGATTAATGCTATGTCCAGGAAGAGCGATGCATTGAAAAGTTGTTGTTCCAAAGGGATAAACTCCTTCTTCCACCACTTCATCAACCTTGATTGGTTTCCCCTCCAAAAATTTATTTCTCATTTCTGGTAGCGGATTATTTCCTTGAAATAAATAAAGAGGCTCTAAAGATTGGATTTTGTAGTATGGCAGTCTCTAATTGAGGTGCATATGTATAAATCTTTTCAACTGATTGGAGATATTCAGCACCACCATAATGGTCAGCATGTGCATGTGTAACGAATAAATGAGTAATCGGCAATTGCATTAAGTGTAATTGCTTGATCACCTTTTTTATTGATTGCTTGTCAATACCAGCATCAATTAGCAATCCATTATCTTCATTTTTTCACATACCCCATATTAACAGCGCCTTGAAAATAGTAGCAGCTCTCATTTAATTGATGAAAATTCATGTTTTCCCCTCATATTTAACGTTTTTATACGTATTCGTTAAAGAGCTGCCCTTTTCCTGTATACACTGATGAAAAATGATTATTTTTCATTTTTCCCTTTAATATATCTGCAAATTTATTTGTTTCCGTTTTTGTATTTTCTCTGAGATATTGTTGGTTTAATTTAATCGCAGATGTTGGCAAAACATGTGCATAATGTTGATGAACAGAGACAGATCGATTTGCATATTGGGTGTATGTATCATGTTGTACTGGTAGAATATATCCCATTATTATCACCCCTTATTCTTTATTTCCCTATATTTTTGAATGATGAAACTATTTTCTTTCACTTTTCGTTCGGTTCTCATTCTGTTATCATAGTCCTTGTCTCTTAATTGAATACCGTTAACTAAATTTCTATATACATACGATCAAATAGCCTATTTTATGGGAGGAGGACAACTATGAATTCAGCAAAAATGAAGGAATCAATCATCTCCTTAACACAATTACCTCAACAAGAATTCCAAAGAATATATGAAGAAAGCTTAAAAGAAGCTGTTATTTGCAGGTGCTGTGAAAAACCAGTGAAGCTATATTTAGGAATAAACCATCCTCCCTATTTTTATCACTCCAATCAAAAGCAGAATGAAACGTGTCAGAAACAATTTAAAGTGGATTTTCCTGTTCAAATTGAGCCAACAGTGGAGGTAAAAACAACAGAGAATTTCTCTGAACAAAATGGTTTTCGAATACCAAAATCGAGAAGCATTGCTACAGTTGACAAAACAGAAACAACTGAATGGCGCGAACCAAAAACCTTAAAAGGTAGAACACCATTTGTCGTAAAAGTAAAAGCTCCTACGTCACTTTTGGGTATTCCTTTAGATATGGAACAAAAGGAAGCCGTCACAACAACAGAAGGACCTTTGCTTATTTTAGCTGGTGCTGGCAGTGGAAAAACACGTGTCTTGACAACAAGAGCCTTATATATGATTGAGGAAAAAAAGATCTCCCCTACATCAATGATGCTTGTCACATTTACTGCAAAAGCAGCCAAAGAAATGCAGCAACGGCTACTAGCAAATTCTTCTATACAAGCTTCAAAACTTAACCAATTGGTTATCGGAACTTTTCATAGCATCTTTTATAAAATTCTTCTCCACCATGACCGTGAAAAGTGGAACAGCGCGCGCCTATTAAAATGGGACTGGCAAAAGGAAAGCTATTTAAAAGCTTCATGCAGAGAATTGGGAATAGATGAAAAGGATTTTCCTTTCGATCAAGCGATTCAGCAAATAGGTTATTGGAAAAATACTATGCAATCAATCAATGATATCCACCCAGCTGATGATTGGGAGCAAACAGCTCTTACTCTTTATCGAGAGTATGAAGAGCAAAAACAACAACGGGGGCAATTTGATTTTGATGATATGCTTGTGAAATGCTATGAACTATTAAAGGAAAACCCTTCTATTTTAGCTGCTTATCAAAATCGATTTCAGTATTTTTTAATTGATGAATTTCAAGATATTAATCCCGTTCAATATAAGCTTATTAAGCTACTATCCAGTCATACTAATAATTTATGCGGTGTTGGTGATGATGATCAAACAATTTATAGTTTTAGAGGCAGTCAGCCGTCATTTATTTTAAATTTTAAAGAGGAATACCCTTCAGCAAAGGTGATTACACTTTCTGCAAATTATCGTTCAGACCATCAAATTGTCTCAACAGCAAATGATGTGATATCAAAAAACAAACATAGACTTAGTAAACAAATGTTGGCTCAATATGAATCGTCACACTCGCCTATTGCTTTTTTTCCGTATGATGAGGAGGAAGAGGCAACGATGATTCTTCAAGATATGAAGGAAAAAATTGAAGCCGGGTCAAAACCTGAAGAGTTTGCCGTTTTATTTCGTACCCATACAGGTGGACGAGCTGTGTTTGAACGATTTGTTCAATCAAGCATTCCTTTTATGATTGAACAAGGTCAATCTTCCTTTTATGAAAGAAAAATGGTACGGGCGATCTTATCCTATCTTCGCCTTAGTATAAATGCTGATGATAGTTCAGCCATAACCGAGTTGATTCGCGCACTATTTTTAAAACAATCTGTCATAAATGATGTAAAAGCTCTATCTATCCTACATGACTGCTCACTCGTTGAAGCCCTGTTACATGTAAATGGGCTACCTAATTTTCAAAAAGCCAAGCTTAAGAAAATCATTCCAAGAATCAACTCACTTAAAAACGAAAAGCCAGTTGTCGCTCTGTCAATCATCGAGAAGGACATGGGCTTTATCGATTACTTAAAAAAGCAAGGTAATGAAGGAAATGCCATGGAGAAAGGCTCAGATGATCTGAATGATTTAAAGGTTGTTGCGAAGAAATTTATAACTGTTCATGATTTTCTCCAGCATATCGATCATATGATTGAGACTCAGCAAGCTATAAAAACAGGGAAGACAGGATCAGGGGTCCAGCTTATGACCATTCATCGCTCAAAAGGCCTTGAGTTTAAGCATGTATATGTACTAGGTGTTGTAGATGGATCTTTACCGCATGATTTTGCATTGGAGTCGGCTCGAAAGGAAAAGTTTGAGCATCTTGAGGAAGAAAGAAGATTGCTTTATGTAGCGATGACACGAGCCAAAGAACATTTATATTTATCTGTTCCTTCTTATCGAAGAGGACGGAAGGCGGTAGCTTCGAGGTTTATTAGAGGAATGATGAAATAAGATTTCTGGATTTTTGTCTTTCTCCTGACAAGTTAAAAGGAACAGCCCAACACTAATGTATTAGCAGGGACTGTTCCTTTAACTTTGGAAGAGCTACTTTTGGCTGTTAATTTCTTTTATCTTAGCAAGATCACATTTTGGTTTACGATCATAGGTTAATAGTCCATTTATCTCTTGCTCCACATCTGTTAATTGTGTATAACAGAAACCTTGAATAACAGGTGATTGCATAAGCACTTCGGTTTGCTTTTTATACTCCTCTACTAGCTGTTCACTTGATCTAACAGCTGAATACCCCCATCCTTCACTTTGATCTACTTCATACGCAATTCCACCGTATTCAGTAATTAAAATTGGTTCACCACGATATTCAAACCCATTCGCATAAATCTGACGCTTTGCTGGAGTTGTTGCTACAGCCGATTCCACTGTCTCATATGCTTTCTTCATTTCATCAGCAGGCCGATAATTATGGATTCCACAAATGTCTGAAATTGTATGCTCCCACCCTTCATTGGATAGAACAGGTCTAGTTGTATCAAGTGATTTTGTTAAGTAATACATTGCAAGTGAATGATGCTGCTGCTGTTTTTCAAATGCAACTCTTGATATTCCCCAGCTCTCATTTAAAGGAACCCAAGCTACAATACACGGATGACTGTAATCACGTTTAACAGCCTCTGCCCATTCAGAACTAATTCTCTCTACAGCTTCTTCACTATACTCAGAGCAGTTAGCCATTTCACCCCACACAAGGAAACCTAGCCGATCTGCCCAATACATATAGCGCGGATCTTCTACCTTTTGATGCTTTCTTGCTCCATTGAACCCCATTTCCTTTGCTAGAATAATGTCTTGCTTTAGCTCTTCATCTGTTGGGGCAGTTAAAAGTCCTTTCGGGAAATATCCTTGATCAAGAATAAGCTTCTGATAGTACCTTTGGTTGTTTAAACGAAATTCACCTTGATCTATTGATACCTTTCGCATTCCGAAATAACTAGTTATTTTATCTACTAGGACTCTATTAACATATAAGGTGATTGTAACATCAAAAAGATTAGGAGTTTCTGGTGTCCAATACCAGCCTGAACCGTGGATATTGCTCCGATCTGTAATACGATTTCTTATATTAATACTTCTTTTAAAATAGTTTTCTAACACATGATATTTATCAGAAGAAATCTTTTCTCCCTTAAATAAAATACTGACTTCCAACTCTACGGAATCTTGAGGATTAAAGCCCAAAACTGTTGCTTCAAAATCTATATCTCCTTGATCGATTTGCGGTGTCCAACGAATTGAATTTATCCGTGTATCGGCCACTGGCTCTAACCAAACCGTTTGCCATATCCCAGTAGTTCTTGTATAAAAGATAGATACTGACTTTTCATGCCA
>DASQMK010000672.1:0-3149 GCA_035645575.1 Metabacillus sp. | reverse complement strand
CGAAGTTTTTAATTATGTAATGATGTAAAGTTATTAATCTTGTTGTATAAATATTAGTATTGTGACCAGATTTTATGGCTAATTATATTTAAAAATTTACAAATGTACCATTCTTTATTCACTCAACAATGCATGTAAACGTTTTCTACAAAAATATTATAAAAATACAGAAAATTTAATAGAAAAACACTTGTCAAATTTACAATCTTTAAATATAATAAACTCATGTTATAAAAAACGACATAGAAATGAGAGGTTATCTAACATGAGTGAAGCGGTTATTTCAAAAGGTAAAAATGATACGGAAATTCTTGCACAAATTAAAGAAATTATCAGCTCTAAAAGTGTAGAGCTTATCCATCTACAATTTGTAGATATAGAAGGTATTTTAAAAAGCGTGACAGTTACTGTTGACCAATTCGATGATGTTGTTGCAGGGAAACAAATGTTTGACGGTTCTTCTGTAAAAGGTTTCTCTCCTATTAATAAGTCAGATCTATACTTACAACCAGATCTTTCTACATTTGCAGTTTTACCATGGTCTGTTGAAGAAGGGTATTCTGAAGCTCGTTTCCTTTGTTCAGCAGTAAACCCTGACGGAACTCTTTTCGAGGGAGATACTCGTAATGTGTTAAAAAAGACAGTAGCGCGTGCAGCTGATAAAGGTTACACAATCTCAGTTGGCCCGGAATTAGAATTCTTCTTATTCAAAACAGATGCAGATGGAAACCCAACTCAACAATTAGATGATAATGGTGGATATTTCGAGCCATCACCTAAAGATCTTGGTGAGCGAGTTCGTTTAGAAATTTACCGTGCGTTGAAAGCAATGGGCTTTACAATTGAAGCATCTCACCATGAAGTAGCGGAAGGTCAACATGAAATTAACTTTAAATATGCTGATGCACTAGGAGCAGCAGATTTATCTACTACTTATAAATGGGTTGTTAAAACAATTGCACAAAAATTCGGCCTACATGCTACATTTATGCCAAAACCAGTTTTCGGAATCAACGGTTCTGGTATGCACGTAAATATGTCTTTCTTCAAAGATGGAGAAAATGCATTCTACAATGAAGCTGATGAGCTACAATTATCTGATGAAGCTTATTCATTCATTGCAGGTTTAGTAGAAAATGCGAAAAATATTGTTGCTGTAACAAATCCACTAGTAAACTCTTATAAGCGTTTAGTACCTGGATATGAAGCACCTTGCTATATCGCGTGGTCAGCATCAAACCGTTCAGCATTAATTCGTATTCCAGCTAAAAAAGGTATGGCAACTCGCGTTGAGCTACGTTGTCCAGATCCGTCGGCAAATCCATACCTAACATTTGCAATTATTGCATCTGCAGGTCTTGATGGAATTGAAAAAGGCTTAAAAGCACCAGCTTCTATCAATGAGGATATCTTCCATATGACAGAAGAGCGCCGCGAAGAGCTTGGAATTGAAAATCTTCCAGGAAGTCTTGAAAAATCAATCGCTGAATTCCAAAACGGTGAAATTGGCCGTAAAACTCTTGGTGAGCATGTATATGGTGAATATGTAGCTGCTAAGAAAACAGAATGGGATAGCTATCGTACAGCTGTTCACTCTTGGGAAATTGAAAATTATCAATCAAAATTCTAATCTAGAACGTTCAAAAAAACAGGTGAAAATCTCACCTGTTTTTTCTGTTGGTTAAGTGTAAGAATTTACAACCTCTACTTAATAAAAGGTTTCGGAAATCTCTCAGTATCCGAAACCTTTTTGTGTCCTGATCGTAAATAAGTACAGAAAAAATTGGAGGTACAAAAACATGGAAGATGTGTTGAAATCCTATAAGAATATTTTATTGAGTTAAAATCTGCCTTTAGATGGCATGCAGATGATAATATTTTTATGTTGGTTGCTGCCATGTACATCGTTCATCATAAAGAATTTAACCTTACAAGGTATCAAACTCTAACAAATGATATAAAAAACAAAGTTGGGGTATTTTCATATTTGAAATCATTACAACGGTTTACTACTGCTGCTACATTAGATATTACATGCCAAGACCCTAACCAAGGGTTTGAAAAATTGATGAAAATATACGAAGGTTTGATAGAATCAGGTTTTTCGCGAACTCCTTACGCATATATAGCAGCAGGCACCCTTTTAAAGGTGGAAGATACTATGATTCATAAGTTTGCGAAAAAATCTCATGATATCTATCGTGGGATGAAGGAACATCATTACTTTTTAACAGGTTCTGCTGATTACCCACTTGCAACCCTTTTAGCTCAAGGGAATGGAGATGTTGCGGAATCAATTGACCGAACTGAAGTATACTATGAACTCCTAAAAAAAAAGGGATTTTATAAAGGTCATTCCTTACAATTCTTAAGTCATATCTTAACTTTAGTAAATAACCCCCATCCTGATGATTTAGTTAAAAAGTGTTTAGAGGTATTGGAAATTCTTAAGAAAAAAGGGATAAGAGTAAAAAGATCTTATTATCCTTTTGTTGGTATATTGGCGTTGCTTGATCAACCTGATGAACAGATTAACTTGGTTCTGTCTCTTTTACAAAACTTATATGTTGATAAGCAATTTAAATGGAAAAAAGATATAAACTTTATGATAACAGTTGTGCTTATTATAAGGGAAAAGATTGATCTAGGTGACATCGCGATTGCGGGCTTAAACACATCGATTGAAGCAATTATCCAAGCTCAACAAGCTGCGATGGTCGCAAGTATTTCTGCTAATACTGCTTCACAAGCGGTGGGGGAGAATAAACTAATCCTAAAACAGTGGATTAGTTTATTTTTTATGGGAAAATTCAAACTTTTCTATTGGAAATCGGAAGTAGTTCACATATACTTAGGTTAATGAGTAAACAAAGGGAATAACTTATATTTGTAAGCGCTATATAAATTTAGGTGAAGACCTAAATGGAAAAAGGAGGGGGTATATCAAATGTTGCCAATTCATGAAGATTTAAGAGGAAAAGTAGCTGTTATTACAGGTGGCGGTGGAGTTCTTTGTGGTCGAATGGCGATTGAACTAGCTAGACAAGGGATGAAGGTTGCCATATTAAACCGTACATATGAAAAGGGATTGGCTGTTCAAAATGAAATTATTGAATCAGGAGGAGAGGCTCTTGCGATCGAATGTGATG
>DASQMK010000671.1:0-2809 GCA_035645575.1 Metabacillus sp. | reverse complement strand
GTCTTCAATTCATTTGTGGCTTATGACCTCGAGGGGCTAGGCGCTGGCAGTCTAATGCGCGACGTCAATCTCCACGACTGCACTTGCACATCCTCTGCTTCGGAGCTAGATGCCGTGCGCTTATCCACAGTTCAACAAATTTTAGAATTCTTCCAAAACGCTAAAAAAGGGCTGACTCAAAACGAAAGGGAATCCCTTCTGAGTTAGCCTCTTTCTATAAATTCCATTCTAAGTTATTCTTTCCCACCGAACCATTTAACAATTAACTCATCAAGTTCGCCGTTTTCTTTCATTTCCTTTAAAGCTTCATTGAACTCTTGAGTATATTCGCTGCCTTTTTGGAAGGCAATTGCTGAACCTGCTTCTTCGGTTGATTCAAGAGTAAAGCCTGTTAATTGATCATCTTTTGCAAAATAACCTTCTGCAACTTTATCTTCTATAATTGCTGCATCAATACGACCTGATTTCATTTCTTGAACTAATTCAGAAATTTTATTACGGTTTTCAATTTTAAGATTCACTTCTTCTGAAATTTCAGCTGCTTTCTCTTCTTGAATTGATCCTAATTGCACACCAATTGTTTTACCTTCTAATTCTTCAACACTTTTAATTTCATTGTCTTTAAGTGAAACAATCATATGGTTTGCACTATAGTAAATATCAGAGAAGTCTACGTTTTCAGCGCGTTCTGGTGTTGGTGTCATCCCCGAAAGAACAATGTCAATTTGTTTTGCCTGTAAAGCTGGAATTAAGCTATTAAAATCCATATCCTGAATTTCAACTTCATATCCCGTTTTTTCAGCTAGAGCATTTACTAAATCGATATCAAAACCAATGATGTCACTGCCTTTTGCTGTATCAATATATTCAAAAGGAGGGTAATCTGCTGATGTCGCCATCTTTAATACCTTTTTATTCTCTCCTTCTGCACCAGATGATGACTCATTTCCCTCTTGCTCACCTGTTCCACAAGCTGCTAATAATCCTACAACTAATAAACTTATAATGAATAACGAAAGTTTCTTCATTTTAGTTTCCTCCTATAACTTCTTATCTTTTTAGTATTATCTACATACCCGTGATAATCTATCTAATATTTATTCGATAATTTGTATTTTATCACAGGTTAATATTTATGCAATCACTATTTATAAAAATGTATTTATTAAAATCTTTCGACAATTAAAACTTTCTCAAAAAAGTGAATAAACCTTTGATATCATTGTATAAATTATCCAAAAATAAAGAGACAGGTGTGTATTAACCTGTCCCTCCCTATACGTTTTCCGGTTTTACACTTCTTCACAATATTTATCAAATGCTGCTTGCAGCTTTGAAACAACTGACATAGGATCATGACCTTCTATCTCATGACGTTCAACCATCGTAAGAATCTTTCCATCTTTCAATAAAGCAAATGAAGGTGATGAAGGCGGGTAGCCTGTGAACATTTCACGAGCTTTTGCAGTGGCTTCCTTATCCTGACCAGCAAATACAGTAACGAGTTGATCTGGGCGCTTATCATAATGAACAGCATGTGCTGCTGCAGGTCTAGCAATACCACCCGCACAACCACATACGCTATTTACCATAACAAGTGTTGTCCCTTTTTTATTCAGTACCTCATCTACTTCTTCTGGTGTCGTAAGCTCTGTATACCCTGCCGCAACGATCTCTTTACGCGCTTGTTGCACGATATCATTCATAAATAAATTAAAATCCATGTTCAAAGAAAACCTCTCCTTTACAATCAATAATATTATTTTACCAATCTTTTTATAAAATGAGCAAATACATCGCTTAAAGTTTATTTTCCATAAATAAATTTACTAGTTCCAGCGCTGTAGAACTTACATGTTTTGTTCCAGATTTCACTGTTTGTTCAGCTTTAATAATTTTTTCTTTAATCATTGGGTGATCATAAAAGTTTCGAGATAATTCTTGTTTTAATAGGTCATGAAGCCAATTCAGTTGCTGCTCGCTTCGTCTTTGGTAAAAAAGATTGCTTTTTTTCGTTTGATTTTCGAAGTCTTTTATAATCTTCCATACTTCTGCAATCCCTTTTTCCTCTAATGCTGATGCAGTTACCGCCCTCGTTTCCCAGTCTTTTGTATATGAAGTTAAAAAGTGAAGAATAGAATTATATTCACTTTTTGCCTTATTTGCTCTGCTCACATTTTCTCCATCTGCTTTGTTCACGACGACTAAATCAGGTAGCTCCATAATTCCTTTTTTCATCGTTTGTAATTCATCACCAGCTCCTGTTAATACAAGGAGAAGGAAAAAATCAACCATTTCCCGAACAACAAATTCTCCTTGGCCGACACCCATCGTTTCTACGAGAATAATATTATAACCTGCTGCTTCACATAAAATGATCGATTCCCTAGTTTTCCTACTTACCCCACCTAGATATCCTCCAGAGGGGGAGGGTCTAATATAAGCATTTGGATGTTTTGATAATCTCTCCATTCTCGTTTTATCTCCCATAATACTTCCTTTAGAAACTTGACTTGTCGGGTCGATGGCAAGTACAGCCACACGGTATCCTAGTTCACAAAGGTATGTTCCAAACGAGTCAATAAATGTACTTTTCCCTGCACCTGGTACCCCTGTTATACCAATTCGAATAGTAGAGTTATTTTTTTGAAGCAAAGCTTCAATTATTTTTTGTGCTTTTTCAAAATGCTGCTTTGCATTGCTCTCCACCAATGTAATGGCTTGTGCTAATAAAACTCGCTCCCCCTTTTCAATTCCTCTAATAAATTGTTCAACAGAAATGTCAGGGTTTTTCTTTACGAGCTTTTTC
>DASQMK010000670.1:0-4525 GCA_035645575.1 Metabacillus sp. | reverse complement strand
CAGAGTCGCGTCAAATAAGAGTCTTTTTGCCTGAGAGATTCACAATTGTTTGCTCCTTCGGCGCTATATCAAGCTATAGTCTCTCCCCTTATTCTCATCCGCACATATTTTATTTTCCTGTTGGTTATACTACTAAAACCTGAAATATGACATTTGACAATTTAAACATTTTATTTTCATAAAGAATGAAAGCGTTAAGCTAACTGAAAGATATGAAAATGATGAACTTTCTTACTAACAATCCTACCATGAGTATACCGTTTCGACAATCACTTTTTATCTTAACAATAAATTTATTTTTTTATAAATCGTTCGGTTTCTGTTTAACAAAATAAAATATTAGGGATTTTTTCACTTGTTTTAAGTAAAATCGTGAACATTCCAATAAAGTACTAATCACGAAAGGACTGTCTTTACAATGAACATAAAGACGAACTTCGATACCTCTTGGCAGGAGGGTTTTTTTGAAAAATTAGAAAATGATGGCCCGTGGTCAAACTGGGAGCTGTACAAGCTTGCATATGAAGTGCAAAAGAACACGGCGGTTCCTTCATTTGAAGGTCTGCAAGCTCCAAAACATTTACCACATTTTACACCCCTTCCTCATCAATTAGAGGTTGCTCAAAGAGTCGTTGAGAAAATGAATGGGAAAGCTATTCTAGCTGATGAGGTTGGTTTAGGAAAGACAATTGAAGCTGGGCTTATTTTAAAAGAATATATGATTCGCGGCCTAGTCAAAAAAGTGCTTATACTCGTCCCTGCATCTCTTGTTTCTCAATGGGCCAGTGAATTAAATGAAAAGTTCTTTATACCTGCTGTAGAACAAAAGAAAAGTTATGTATGGGAAGCATGTGATGTGGTTGTTTCTTCTATTGATACAGCAAAAAGAAGTCCACATCGCGACATTGTCTATAACCAAAACTATGATTTAGTCATTATTGATGAAGCTCATAAGCTTAAAAATAATAAAACAAAAAACTATGAATTTGTCCAAAATTTAAAGAAGAAGTATTGTTTACTTTTAACAGCAACACCTGTTCAAAACAGAGTAGAAGAAATTTTCAACTTAGTATCCTTATTAAAACCTGGCCATCTCGGGAATGAAGCCTATTTTTCAGATGTGTTTTCTGCAAAGGAACGTACTATTGAAGATCATGAGCAACTACGAGAGCTTATTAACAAAGTTATGATTCGGAATCGGCGTGGTGACACTGGAATCGAATGGCCAAAGCGAAATGTCGAAACAATACCAATTGAATTTTCAGAAACTGAACAACATCTTTATGACACCATTACAGCTCTTAAATCATCATCACAATATGCAGCAAACACATTCTCAATCATGACTTTACAGCGAGAAGCCTGCAGTAGTCGTGAAGCTGTCTATATGACGCTAAAGAAAATGCTAGACCTCCCTGAAGAAAAGGAGGCTGCCCTCCCTAATCATGTTATAAAAGACATTATGATGGCGATTGACGGTGTTACACAAAACTCAAAAGCCTTAAAAGTTGTTGAATTAATAAAAGAACTTGATGATAAAGTCATTATTTTTACTGAATATCGTGCAACTCAATTTTATTTACAATGGTTTCTTCAACAGCATGGTATTACATCAGTTCCCTTTCGCGGAGGCTTTAAAAGAGGAAAAAAAGATTGGATGAAGGAACTCTTTAAAAATCGTGTTCAAGTCTTAATTGCAACAGAAGCTGGCGGTGAAGGAATCAACCTCCAATTTTGTCATAATATTATCAATTATGATTTACCATGGAATCCAATGCGTTTAGAACAACGAATTGGTCGTATCCACCGTCTTGGACAAGAGAATGACGTTAATATTTTCAATATGGCAACCAAAAACACAGTTGAAGAACATATTTTAACTCTCTTATATGACAAAATTAACTTATTTGAGAAAGTCATTGGTAACCTTGATGAAATCCTTACAAGATTAGAAATCAAAAATTTCGAAGAACACCTGCAGGATATCATGTATCACTCAAAAAGCGACCGTGAAATGAAAATTAAAATGGAAAACTTAACATCGATTCTCGACTTTGCTCAGTACTCACAAGAGCAAAGAAAAGCAGCAAGTGGAGATAAGTAGAAGGGTGGCGACAATATGCAACAAGAGCAAATCCATCATTTTTTAGAAAACTTCTTTTCATCGAATTCCTGTGACATTCTTGAAAATCAAGAAGGGTACATGACCGTTCAGCTGACAATTGAAATGGATAAGCTTTTAATGAACCGACCATTTTACTGGCACTACCTCGAAAAAACAAATGGGGTTCCAAATCCTATGAAGCTTACTCTTATTACTGATCAAAATCGCGCGCCGAAAGACCTGAAAGGTGAGGTCATGCACTTCGGTGCGCCTCGTCTTCACCAAATTTTTCAATCGACTAAAACTCTAGGAAGCTATATAAGACTTTTTGAGCAAGTCAAAACACAAGGAGGAAATGTTCCCCTCCATCCCTGGATTGGAGTTAACATTATGGTTTCCTATCAATGCGATATGAAAAAGGATCGACTTTATTCAATTGGTTTACATTTAGTTAGCGGTGCTCTAATCGAAAACTTTCAAGAAAAACTGGAAAAATTAGAATTAACACCTAAAATTCCTGACCTCTGCTTTACGATGACACCGCTCATTAAACCACAAAGCGGATTAAAACGGATTGAGCAATTCATTTTGCAAGACATAAGTAAGCAAGATCATACATGGGCTGACAAAGCTAGAGAAAGATGGAACGAAGACTTAAAGCTATTAAATCATTTTTACGAGGACTTAGAAGAAAAACCTGAATGCTATGAAGTTGAAAAAGAAGCATTAAAAGAGCTTTATGAACCTCAAATAAACATTACAATTCAGAATGGCGGCATTTTTTATATAACACCACAGGGGATTTTAAACTCCTAAGTAATAATATCTATTACTTAGGAGTTTTACAAATCGAAAAAAGTAAATTTTTGTTCGACAAAATTTATTTTTTCCTTTTGCATTTATATTACTTTATTGTAAATTTATCGGAATTAGAATACCCAGAAACCTTAAATTTACAACTATTTTTGTAAATCTATTGTAAAAATTACAGATAAATGAAAAAAAATAACCTCATCGACAAAGTTCAGCATACATTCAAATAAATCTTTTTTATAATAGAAATTGCAGATAGTTAATTAGTTATACATAAACAAAGGACAATAGGAATATAATAATCAACAATCAGTGATAAAATAATCAGTACAAAGGCAAACCTATTGAAAAATAGGGACGCAAAGTCACGGGTCTTCAGTTGACAAACTAAGATGGCTGGACTGCCTGAAATACAGATTAGTATTTTAGGAGGATAAGAAGAATGGAGATAATTAAAAAAATTACACACGACGGACAGCTTGATCAAGAATGGGTCGAGTTGATACTAGAAGCACTTGAACTAGGAATCAGTGTAGAAGAGATTAAAGATTTCTTAACCCAAAAGTCAAATGCCGTTTTAAAATCATCATAAAATTGTATTAAATCTGTGTAAATTTTTTTCTTTTTGTGTTCTTCATATCAAACAAACCCTTCTTTATATGTTATAATGGCTTCATTAAGGAAGGTGACTTGACGTGATTGGTCCAAGAATAAAAAAATATCGCACCCAAAAAAATCTTTCATTATCTGAACTAGCAGAACGAGCAGGAGTAGCAAAATCCTACTTAAGTTCGATTGAGCGTAATCTCCAGTCAAATCCTTCTGTTCAATTTTTAGAAAAGGTATCTTCTGTTCTTGGTGTATCAGTAAATACTCTTTTAAATGAACAAAACGAAACCGATCAAGAAGAGCTCGATTTAGAATGGACAAAGCTTGTACAGGATGCAATGAAGTCTGGTGTGTCTAAAGAGCAGTTTAGAGAATTTTTGGAATTTAACAAGTGGAAACTACAGAATGACAATGATAAATGAGGGCATGGTTGGTGGCTTTTTTGGCTGCTGATTGTGCTTTTTCGTTTTTTACAAATTTAACAATTTTGTAAAATAAATAATGCTAGACATACTGTAAATCCTCCTCTATGAATTTTTTTCTTAATAAAGAACATCAAGATATAAAAATGTCCTACTATATCATAATCCACCATCTTTTTATACATGACCCTATTCAATCAATCGTTTTATTTATTATTTCTTTGTTAAAGTTAACAAATTTATCTCCGGAGGATTCAGAAAACGAAACTTTAAGAAGGGTATTGCATTACTACTACCTAAGCCTGTACTAACATATTGTTTTATACCATTATATTCCCACAATCCTTTAACTCGATCTTGCGGTGGAAATAGTCCATTATTAGAATAGAATGGTTCAGGTATAAATAAGGCACCTACAAATGGGAATCTAATTTGCCCACCATGATAATGTCCGGCTATGATTAAATCATACTTTCTAAAATAAAAGTGTGAGTCTGCATTTATCTGTTCAATTCTTTTATCTACTATTGGATAGTGATTTAATAAAACTAATAGGTCATTCTTTTCTAGATTATCA
>DASQMK010000669.1:0-7080 GCA_035645575.1 Metabacillus sp. | reverse complement strand
CCCCTCCATATATCAGAATTGTACAATTAATTGTTGAGATTGTGCAAGAATTACTGTTTTTTTATCACTATAATATCAATTATACGATAACGAAAAAATAACTAGGCTACAAGCAATTTCAATATGATTGAATGAAAGCTTAGATAAGGAGTGTTTGTATGAAATTTACCGATGGTTTTTGGCTGACAAGGGAAGGTTTTGATATTCAACATCCAAGAAATGTTCGTGATGTTGTCATAAATGAAAATATGGTGACACTTTATGCGCCTTGTAAGGATATTCAACATAGAGGAGATACATTAAATTTACCTTCTTTAACAATTCAGCTATCATCTCCAATGAAAAATGTCATTAAAGTGAAAGCATGGCATCATAAGGGCACAACAAATAAAACACCGAACTTTGACATAAAGGATGAACTTCTTCCGTTAGAATCTGAGCAACATGAGGGTCAAACCATTTTTAGTAGTGGAAATGTAAGCGTAAACATACAACTTCAACCCTTTAACATTACATTTACTCATGGGAAGCAAGTGTTAACCTCTATTGATTCAAAAGGAGTAGCTTGGATTAAAGGTCCTAAGAAAGAAAGTTATATGCGAAGCCAATTAAACCTAGGTGTTGGCGAATATATTTATGGCCTTGGTGAACGTTTTACCCCATTTGTTAAAAACGGTCAGATTGTTGACATTTGGAACGAAGATGGTGGAACAAGTTCAGAGCAATCCTATAAAAATATTCCATTTTATTTAAGTAACAGGGGGTATGGTGTATTAGTCAACCATCCGGAAAAGGTAAGCTTTGAGGTTGCATCAGAAGCTGTTTCAAAGACACAGTTTAGTGTTGAAGGAGAGCATATTGAGTATTTCTTAATTGGCGGGGATTCGCCTAAGGAAGTATTAACGAACTATACAGAATTAACTGGAAAACCAGCACTTCCTCCGGCTTGGTCCTATGGCTTATGGCTAACAACATCCTTTACAACGGACTATAACGAAGAAACAGTGACTCATTTCGTCGACGGAATGGCTGAGCGTGATATCCCTTTAAGTGTTTTCCATTTTGATTGTTTTTGGATGAAAGAATTCGAATGGTGTAATTTCGAATGGGATCAAGATGCATTTCCAGAGCCCGAAGCGATGCTAAGAAGATTAAAAGAAAAAGGCTTGAAAATTTGTGTTTGGATCAATCCTTATATTGCTGAAAAGTCTAATCTCTTTGATGAGGCAGCAGAAAAAGGATACTTGTTGAAAAAGGCAAACGGTGATGTATGGCAATGGGATTTATGGCAGGCCGGGATGGGAGTTGTTGACTTTACAAATCCAGCTGCATGCAAGTGGTATTGCGACAAATTGAAAGTGCTACTTGATATGGGTGTAGATAGCTTTAAAACAGATTTTGGTGAGAGAATTCCAACAGATATTGTTTATTATGATGGCTCTGATCCACAGAGAATGCATAACTATTACGCGTACCTTTATAACAAAGTTGTTTTTGGCTTACTAGAGAAGGAAAAAGGAAGACAGGAGGCTGTTGTTTTTGCAAGATCAGCTGCTGTAGGTAGTCAGCAATTCCCGGTCCATTGGGGTGGAGATTGCAACGCAACCTATGAGTCTATGGCAGAAAGTTTACGCGGTGGACTTTCCCTATCATTATCAGGCTTTGGATATTGGAGTCATGATATCGGAGGATTTGAAAATACGGCAAGTCCAGACTTATTTAAACGCTGGCTGGCATTTGGTTTATTATCAAGCCATAGTCGCCTGCATGGAAGCTCTTCTTACCGTGTTCCATGGTTATTTGATGAGGAAGCAGTGGAAGTTACAAAGCATTTTTCTAAATTAAAAAACCGTTTAATGCCGTATCTATATAGCGCATCAGTGGAGAATCATAAAACGGGTGTCCCAGTCCTGAGACCAATGCTACTAGAATTTGCAGATGATCCAAATACACATGTCCTTGATCGTCAATACATGCTTGGAAGCAGCCTATTGGTAGCGCCGATTATGAATGAAGAAGGAGTAGGCTCTTACTACTTGCCACAAGGGAAGTGGACGCACTACCTAACAAAAGAAGTGGTTGAAGGAGGAGCTTGGAGAACAGAAAACTATGACTATTTAAGTCTTCCATTATTTATAAGAGAAAATACCATTTTAGCGATTGGTCATGATGACATTCGTCCAGATTATGAATTTGCTAGCAATGTTACATTCGAGCTCTATCAATTACAGGATAACCATGAGGCAACGGCTTTTGTTACAGATATGAATGGAAGGATGAAAGGAGAAATAAAAGCCGTTAAACAAAATAACAACATCCACATTGAAACAACAATGGAGGAGTTAACGTATTCTATTCTTCTTGCAGGCTATGAAAGCATTACTTCTACTTCAGTAGGAGAGGTTGAAACAAGTAGAGATGGAATAAAAATTAACTTACAAGGATCGCAAAATTTGGAAATTACTTTGTGAGACCACAGAGAGTATGACTGTGACTTCAAGGGTCGTACTCTTTGATAAATAAGGGGGTATTAGCTATGAAAAAGAATGTGATAAAAGGTTTAAGTACAGTTCTTTTAGCAGGTGGGTTGTTGGCAGGATGCTCATCAAATAGCAGTGGCGGTAATGGAGATATCGTTGTGGATGTTTTTAATATAAAAGTAGAAACAAAGGATCAACTAGAAGCGATGATCGAGAAGTATGAGAGTGAGCATGAAAATGTGGATATTCGCTTAACAACAGTTGGTGGTGGTCAAGACGCTGCTTCGGCTTTACAAGCAAAGTTTTCATCAAACGAAGATCCAGCCATCTTTTTATTAGGCGGTTTATCTGATGTTGAAAAATATCAAAATTATTTATTAGATGTTTCTGATATGGAATCAGCAAAAACGGCCATTGAGGGAACATTACAAGGTTCAACGGTTGATGGTACGCCGTATGGAATTCCTTTAAATATTGAAGGATTTGGTTGGATGATCAATAAGGACATTTTTGAATCTGCTGGTGTAGATCCTGCATCGATCGCAAGCTACGATGATTTTGTGAAGGCAGTTGAAACAATTGATAGTCAAAAAGAAGAGCTAGGTTTAGAAGCTGTATTTGGATACAGTGGTAAAGAGGATTGGGTAACCAGCCAATTTTCAAATCATTTTACAGCACCAGAATTTGAAAATGATTTACAGGTTGCCTATGAAGCGAATGAGCTTACGTTTAAATATGGTGACAGAATGAAAGAGTATACAGATTTACTAAATAAATATAATGTGCAGCCAATCTTATCATTGGATTATAGTACTTCTGTTGAAGAGCTTTTTACGAACAATAAAGTAGCGATTATTCACCAAGGAAACTGGATTGTTCCTTCACTTGATGGGATCGATCCTGAATTTTCAAAAGAAAAATTAGGGATTCTCCCACTATTTGTTGACAGTGATGACGAGGGATATATCAGCGCTGGTCCATCATGGTTCTGGGGGATAAATAAAGAACAAGATGAAGAAGTTGTAGAAGCGTCTAAAGATTTTATTGATTGGATGTATACTTCAGATTACGGTAAACAACAAATTGTTGAAGAGTTTAAATACATCCCTGCACATGAAGGATATGAGATTGATAATATAACAGATCCTGTATCAAAAGAAGTCTATCAAATGTTATTAGATGGAAAATCAAGAGTATGGGCTCATAACCAATATCCAAACGGATTTTCAACTACGTCATTCTTCCCAGAGTATCAAAAATATTTAAATGGTGATATTTCATGGGAAGATCTTGAAAAAACAGCGAGTGCGAAATTTAAGGAAATGCGTTAATTTTTTTCTGAATGGAATGAACGAATTCATTCCATTCAGCTATTTCACATAAAGGGGTGTGAGCATAATGAAAATGAAAAATCTCACCTACTGGCTATTTCTAGCTCCATGTATAGCTGCTTTAGCTATTGTATTAATTATTCCGTTTTTCCAAGGTGTTTACTATTCCTTTACAGAATATAATGGGTTTCAAGTGAATGAATTTGTGGGCTTTGAAAATTACATCAAACTTTTTAAAGATGATCAATTTATGTATAGTCTTGCATTTACAGGGGGGTTTTCCATTGCCTCTGTTATTGGGATCAATGTGATCGGATTGCTTTTAGCTCTATTTGTTACACAAAAAATGGGGAAATTTAATACGATTTTTCGAACAGTCTTTTTTATGCCAAACTTAATTGGCGGTATTATTTTAGGTTTTATTTGGCAGTTCATTTTTCTAAAAGCTTTTGAAGGGATAGCTGAGCTTACTGGGTTAGATTTTTTTAAGGGCTGGTTATCAGATACTGAAACAGGCTTTTGGGGATTAGTGATTCTATTTATCTGGCAAATGAGCGGTTATATTATGATTATCTACATTTCATTTTTGAATAATATACCAGATGAATTACTTGAAGCTTCTACAATTGATGGTGCAAATGTATGGCAACGTTTTTGGAGAATTAAATTCCCTTTACTGGCACCAGCATTTACAGTTAGTTTGTTTTTATCATTATCAAATGCATTTAAAGTATATGACCAGAATATGGCGTTAACAGCTGGGGGACCATTTAGTTCCACTCAGATGGCCACAATGAATATTTACGATACAGCATTTAAAGTCCAAGACATGGGCTATGCACAAGCAAAAGCGATTATTTTCTTGCTCATTATTACAGCGATTTCAGTGATCCAGCTATATATGACTAGAAAGAGGGAGACTGACTTATGATTGCACAAAATAAAGCGAAAACATATGGATTTATTTTGCTTGGATTGTTCCTTTCTATCATCTGGTTTTATCCGTTCTATCTAGTTATTGTCAATTCATTTAAGACAAAAGCAGAGATATTTGTTAATACACTTTCTTTTCCGTCAGAAGGGACACTTGCCAATTACCCTGAGGCCTTTGTTGCTTTAGATTTTGTTCAAAGCTTTATCAATTCAGTGATCATTACAGTTGTCAGCATATTTCTTATCTGTATTTGTACATCAATGGCTGCCTATGCTTTATCACGTAGACAAGGAAAAACAAGCTCCATAATTTATTTTATCTTTGCAATATGTATGCTGATTCCTTTCCAATCAATTATGATTCCATTAGTATCAATTTTTGGTTCTTTTGATATGTTAAATCGAGCTGGATTAACGATTATGTATTTAGGGTTAGGGTCAAGCCTAGCTGTTTTCTTATATTTTGGAGCGCTAAGAGGAATTCCAATGGCATTAGACGAAGCAGCCATAATCGATGGTTGTAATCGCTTCCAGGTGTACCGATATATTATTTTACCAATGCTAAAACCAACAACCGTCACAGTTATTGTGCTAAATGCCATCTGGTTCTGGAATGATTACTTACTACCATCCTTAGTCATAAATAAAGAGGGATTATATACGATTCCATTAAAAATGTTCTATTTCTTTGGTGAATATTCGAAGCAATGGCACTTGGCCTTGGCTGCATTAGTCATTGCGATTATTCCAATTGTGGTTGTGTATATGTTTTTACAGAAATATATCATTAAAGGAATTTCTGAAGGAGCAGTTAAGTAGGGACGAGGTGGAAGCCTCGTCCTCTTTTAAAATTTTGGGACAGCAAACCTGTCCCCATGACCCACGTATTGAAAGCGTTCTTAATTGTGTGTAAAATAATGATATTCTATCATTGGAGGGCACCGTCAATGGGTTCCAACTTTTATCATTATCAAAAGTCTCGTTATCTAGTAGTGATTGATCAAATTAAGGAAAAAATAAGGAATGGGGAATTAGAACCTGGAGAGAGGCTACCTTCAGAGACTGATTTTGCCAAGCAGCTGCATGTGTCAAGAACAACGTTAAGAGAAGCATTGCGAATTTTAGAAGAGGAAAATATCATTACACGTAAGCATGGTATCGGCACGTTTGTGAATAAAAAGCCCGTGTTTTCGGGTGGTATTGAGGAATTGTTTAGTCTCACTCATTTAATTGAGAGAGAGGGGAAGAAGCCTGGAACTGACCTTTTGTTTTCAGGATTTGTTGAACCACAAGAGGAAGAAGTAAAGGAACTAAAGCTAAAAGAAAATGAGCTTGTTTTACTAGTAAAAAGACTTCGCACAGCAAATGAGATGCCGCTAGTTTATTGTATAGATAAGATCCCGGCCCATTTACTGCCTGGCGGTTATCAACTGAACGAGGAGTCATTGTTTGTTTTTTTAGAGGAAGTAGCTAATGTAAAAATTACCTATGCAAAAGCCTTTATTGAAACAATGGGATATCACGAAGAAATATCTGATATTTTAAAATCTGAGGAAGGTTCACCACTTTTAATATTAAAGCAAATTCATTATGATGACTCAGATCAACCGGTGCTTTATTCTATTAACTTTTTTAGATCTGATCAAATTAGTTTCAATGTTTTTAGAAAGAGAATCTTTTAGAGAGGTTCTTTTTTTATTAGATTTCTAGATTTCAGTGCGAATTGAAACTTGTAAATATTGGAATAAATAGTTGGTGAAACATTAATAAAACAATGGTTATGACAAATTGGAAACGATTTCTCTTAAAAATTCACGATATTGTCTAAAAAAAGTATTGAGTTGTTGGACCTCATACCTTTATAATGTGAATGTGAAGCGAAATGAAAGGGGTTACAAAAATGAAGGCATCAAATATAAAATGCTTTTAAAAAGGTCCATGTATAAGTTGTTGGACGTCCAATAACCTTTATCTGCCATAAAAAATAAATTTTTTTTGTATATTTTACTAAATGCTTCCGCAAACAATATAAAGAGTTAATTAGGCTTTGCATAAACTTTTGAGGTGATAAACATGAATTTATTATGGGGAATCTTTGGGATCGTTGTTGTTTTAGGAATTGCTTTTTTACTATCGAACCAAAAGAAAGCAATCAATTATCGAACCATTTTCGGTGGTTTGGCTATACAGATTATTTTTGCATTTATTGTTTTAAAATGGGAGGCAGGGCGCTCGGCTTTAGAATGGTTAACCATGAGAGTGCAGGATATTATCAATTATGCAAATGAAGGGCTTTCGTTTTTATTTGGTCCGCTAGCAGATGCTAAATCATTTGG
>DASQMK010000668.1:0-8775 GCA_035645575.1 Metabacillus sp. | reverse complement strand
TTAGAATAGAAGGCGTTCTTTGCCTTTAATTCTAAATTGGCTAGTCCCTAGAGGCAGTCAAAATCGCGACGTCAATCCCCATGACTGGACTTGCACACCCTGTGCTTCGGAGCTGGATGCCGAAGCACTTATCTACAATTGATGCATTTATAGTTTCCTGCATATAAAAAACTCGCCGATTGGCGAGCTCGTGAAAGTGAAGACAGAGACGTAGGTGTATTTACTTTATACTTAACAACACACCTACATCAAAACATCTTCTATGCTGTCAAATTATACTTTTTTACGTGAATTAATAACCGGCTTCCTTCATAATAAGGAGAGCCGGTATTGGTTAGAGCTCGAGTTCACCCATTCGAAGGAGCTCAACAACCGCTTGAGAGCGTCCCTTAACACCAAGCTTTTGCATCGCATTCGAGATATGATTTCGAACCGTTTTTTCACTTATAAAGAGCTCACTAGCAATCTCTTTCGTTGTTTTATCTTGCACTAACAATTCGAATACTTCTCTCTCTCTTTTCGTGAGTAGTGGCTTTGATTGAAACTCTTTCTCTTTCAAGTATTGTAACCCTCCTTGCTAAGGTGAGAGCTGGTCTAACGGATGGGTATATATTTAGTCAACATATACTATGTGATACCGTGAGGCACTGTGACACAATCTATACGGAAAAGATGTTTGACTACGTCCATTTTTATGGAGTCATTGATTCTATCTCCATTAAGCATTCTTTTTCGTCTTCTGACCATGGAACACTTTTACCTGAATACTTGGATATTTGTACGACTGTTCCTCGGCCTACAAAAAGACTCTCTCCCTGTTCATTTACTCCTAAATAATGTAGTTCAACGGATGATGTTCCAACTCGGTTAATTTTCACATACAATGTGATCATTTCATCAAAATAGGCCTGATGTAAGAAGTCACATTGGAGATCTGCTACAACCGGAATTGTGTCTCCTTTTGGATTTAACCATTTTTGCATCAATCCATTGCTTTTAAAAAATTCTATCCTTCCTTCTTCAAAGTATGTAAAAGGAGCCGTATTGTTCATATGTCCAAACATATCTGTTTCAGAAAATCTTATTTTTATTTGATGTGAAAACGAAAAGCTTTTTTTATACTCTTCATTAAAATTTTCAATAAATGAAACTTTTTTCATAACACTCATCCTTTCGACTTTTACTTACATAAGGAAATATTGCAAAGTTTTTAGCTGTGTAAAAAGTTCCTGGGTGATTGATTGACGGTCCAGGATGCTCATCTTAAGTGGGGCGTGCGGTGAGCCTCCTCTGCGCTAGCGCCTGCGGGATCTCACCTGTCCCGCTATTCCCACAGGAGTCTCGCACCTTCCGCACCAATCAACCTAATCAGTTTTGTTCAAAGAACTTATTAAAAACAACAGTCCTTTAGAAAAGTGCCTTACATAAAAAAGAGACTAACTATTAATAAGTCAGTCTCTTCCACTCAATCCTTATACTTGGTCACTACCAAAGAAATTACGGAAGGATTGGATTGCAGTATCACGGTTTAGTGCTGCAATTGATGTTGTTAAAGGAATACCTTTTGGACATGATTGAACACAGTTTTGTGAATTACCACAGTTTGCTAAACCGCCATCTCCCATAATTGCTTCAAGTCGTTCCGATCGATTCATTTCACCTGTTGGGTGTGCGTTAAATAGACGTACCTGAGATAGTGGAGCTGGTCCAATAAAGTTTGATTTACTATTAACATTAGGACAAGCTTCCAAACATACACCACATGTCATACACTTTGATAGCTCATAAGCCCATTGACGTTTTTTCTCTGGCATGCGTGGCCCCGGTCCTAAATCGTACGTACCATCTACAGGTATCCATGCTTTTACTTTCTTTAATGAATCAAACATACGTTTACGGTCAACTTGCAAATCACGAACAACTGGGAATGTACGCATTGGCTCAAGACGAATTGGTTGTTCAAGCTGATCAACTAATGCAGTACATGATTGACGCGGTTTACCATTAATCACCATCGAACATGCTCCACAAACTTCTTCTAAACAGTTCATATCCCAGTTGATTGGTGTCGTTTGCTTTCCATCAGCATTTACAGGATTACGTCTGATTTCCATTAACGCAGAAATAACGTTCATGTTAGGTCGATAAGGTATTTCAAATTTCTCCTGATATGGGGCCGCTTCAGGAGATTCTTGTCGGGTAATAATAAATTGAACAACTTTATTCTCGCTCATTATTTATCCCCCTTTTTACTTTTTGAATAGTCACGTTTTCTCGGTTTGATTAATGAAACATCTACATCATCATAGTGGAATTCAGGTGCAGTTCGATCACCTGTATATTTCGCCATCGTTGTTTTTAACCAGTCCTCATCATTACGATCCGGGAACTCAGGCTTGTAGTGTGCACCGCGGCTTTCATTACGGTTGTACGCACCAAGTGTCACAACACGCGATAGTTGCAGCATATTTTTCAATTGGCGTGTGAATGCTGCCCCTTGGTTACTCCACTTAGCTGTATCATTAATATTAATCTTATCAAATCTCTCGATAAGTTCTTGAATCTTTTCATCTGTTTTTAAGAGCTTATCATTATGTCTAACGACCGTAACGTTATCTGTCATCCATTCACCTAATTCTTTATGGAGAATATAAGCATTTTCGTTACCATCTAAGCTCATAATATTGTTCCACTTTTCTTCTTCCTGCTTCACATATCCTTCAAACAGAGTAGAGGATAAATCATCTGCACTCTTTTCTAAGCCATTAATATACTTAACAGCGTTAGGTCCGGCAACCATTCCACCGTATATAGCTGATAGCAACGAGTTTGCGCCAAGACGGTTGGCTCCGTGCATTGAGTAATCACATTCACCTGCTGCAAAAAGACCAGGAATATTTGTCATTTGATCATAATCAACCCATAGACCACCCATAGAGTAGTGAACTGCAGGGAAAATTTTCATCGGAACTTTACGTGGATCATCACCCATGAATTTTTCATAAATTTCAATAATACCGCCAAGTTTAATATCAAGTTCCTTAGGATCTTTGTGAGATAAATCAAGGTATACCATGTTCTCACCATTGATACCTAGCTTTTGCTCAACACAAACATCAAAAATCTCACGTGTTGCAATATCACGAGGAACAAGGTTACCGTATGCCGGGTATTTTTCTTCAAGGAAATACCATGGTTTACCATCTTTATATGTCCATACTCGTCCACCTTCACCACGAGCTGATTCACTCATTAAACGAAGCTTATCGTCTCCTGGAATCGCAGTTGGATGGATTTGAATAAATTCACCATTCGCATAATAAACACCTTGCTGATAGACAATAGATGCTGCAGATCCCGTATTGATAACTGAGTTAGTAGATTTACCAAAGATTATTCCAGGACCGCCTGTAGCCATAATAACTGCATCTGATCGGAATGATTCAATTTGCATTGATGTAAGGTTTTGTGCTGTAATTCCCCGACAAACTTGATCATCATCAATTACCGCACCTAAAAATTCCCAACCTTCATACTTTGTTACCAAACCCGCAACCTCGTAACGCCTTACTTGCTCATCTAATGCATAAAGTAACTGTTGCCCTGTTGTAGCACCAGCGAATGCTGTTCGGTGATGTTGAGTTCCCCCAAATCGTCTGAAGTCTAATAATCCTTCTGGCGTACGGTTAAACATAACACCCATTCGATCTAATAGGTGAATGATAGCAGGTGCTGCCTCTGTCATTGCTTTAACCGGTGGTTGATTCGCTAAGAAATCCCCACCATAAACTGTATCATCAAAATGTTCCCACGGTGAGTCTCCCTCACCTTTTGTATTAACTGCTCCATTAATTCCACCTTGTGCACACACTGAGTGTGAACGTTTAACAGGAACCAATGAAAAAAGGTCTACTTGAACGCCAGCTTCAGCAGCTTTAATTGTAGCCATTAAACCGGCTAGTCCGCCTCCGACAACGATGATTTTATTTTTACTCATTAAGCCCACTCCCTTTAATAGCTATTACTGGATTAGACGAATGCAAAAATTGCACGAATACCCACAAATGAAAGCGCTAAAAAGATTGCTAGCGTAACATATGTAGAAATGACTTGTGAGCGAGGAGTAACGGTAATTCCCCAACTTACTGCAAATGACCATAAACCGTTAGCAAAGTGGAACACAGTCGAAATGACACCTACTAAATAGAAAACAAGCATAAATGGACTACTTAAAATCGAAGCCATCATGTCATAATTTACTTCTGCTCCAAGTGCTGCAGCAATTCTCGTTTCCCAAACATGCCAAGCGATAAAAATAAACGTAATAATCCCTGTAACACGCTGTAGCATAAACAACCAATTTCGTAGATAACCATAATTACTTACATTGTTTTTCGCTGTAAAAGCAATATAAACTCCGTAAATTGCATGGTATAAAATTGGAAGAAAAATAATGACGATCTCTAAAACATACCTAAATGGCAACATTTCCATAAAATGTGCTGCTTGATTAAAAGCTTCTGCACCTCTTGTGGCAAAATGATTGACAATAAGATGTTGAATCAAAAAGATCCCTACCGGAATGACTCCTAATAATGAGTGCAGTCTACGATTAATAAACTCTCGGTTTCCAGCCATAAAACTTACCCCCTAGTATCAATAATGCGCTCACTTTTTTTAAAAAACTCTATTCTTATCTAATTAATCCTTTCCTAATAAAATTTACTTTTCATAATTATGGTCACTTTATTATGATTAGTAAAAATTACTAGTATGAAACTGACAGTCTATGAATTTATACTGTCCGATTAATTGAGATAAATGTAACAAGTACATTTTACTCCCTTAAAGAAAGAGCGTCAAGAAAACGCGTTCATAAATTATAATCTTTCGACAACTGAAATTCTTCATATTTTATTTTATCAATATACATTAAATCTTGATAACCAACTTTTGTCGCCTATTTTCAAAAAATCAGTGCTAATGACTAGAGCATTTGAACGATGTTATCAAATTTTGCTTAATATTACATGTGTTTAACCTGGGTGTTGATATATAATATTAATGAGAAAGAGGGGAATACCGTGAACAAACAATCAGTTGTACTTAAAACCGATGAATTAGAACATATTCAATTACCGGCTTTTGGATTCGAATTATTAAGAGAAGTGTTAATTCCAGATTTGCTCGGTCAAGACTATCCTCAAATGCTTTATTGGGCAGGAAAAGGCTTGGCACGAAAATATCCAGTCACTTCACTTGAAGAACTCTCGAATTTTTTTGAGATAGCAGGTTGGGGAAAACTAGTTTTACTTCATAACAAAAAAAATGAAATGGAATTCGAACTAAGTGGAGAGCTTATTTCAATCCGTTTTAAAAAAGCAAATGAATTTACATTTCAACTAGAAGCAGGATTCATTGCTGAACAACTCCAAATGATGAACAATCATATTACTGAGACTTATGAGCAAGTGAAAAAACGGGCTAATAAAGTCGTGTTTACAGTAAAATGGGATCATAAAGATGTTCTTGAAGAAGCTCCACTTGGGAAAAGAAGTAAAAAATAAGTTATTAGGGGGGACCCCCCTAATAACCTTTAAACCTTGGCTGTTGTTTTAGATAGTTCAAATGCAGTGTGAAGAATATCAACCGCAGGTACCATATGCTCCTGAGAAATAACCGTTGATACTTTTATTTCAGATGTGCTAACCATTTTTACTTCTATACCTTCTTTAGCTAATACTTCAAACATTTCTGCTGCTACTCCTGGATTCGAAACCATTCCTGACCCTACAATTGATACTTTCGCTAAGCCACTTTCAGATTCAACACGCTCGTAATTCAACTCATTCTTATGTTGCTCTAAAACATGCAGTGTATCCTCTAAATCACCTGTTTTAACCGAAAATGATATAGTTGTTTTGTTATCACTTGTTGTGTTTTGAATGATAATGTCCACATTTAGACCATTTTTAGCTAACGTAGTAAAGATTGTGGATAATGTTGTTAATTCATTAGGTAGTCCGATTACCGATACTCTTGTCACTTGATCTTCAAACGCAATTCCTCTAACAATTAAATTTTGCTCCATCCCTGTTTCCTCCTCGATCATTGTCCCGCGCTCATTTTCCATACTTGATCTTACCTCTAGTGGCACATTATAGTTCTTTGCGAATTCAACTGCTCGTGGATGTAACACTCCAGCTCCTAAATTAGCTAGTTCTAACATCTCATCATAGGATATTGCTTCTAATTTTCTAGCACCTTTTACAAAACGGGGATCGGTTGTGAAAACACCTGTCACATCCGTATAAATATCGCATTTATCCGCACCTAAAGCAGCAGCAAGAGCAACAGCCGTCGTATCAGAACCACCTCTTCCTAAAGTGGTAATTTGCTGATCAATCGATACACCTTGAAACCCTGCAACAACCACAATTTTTCCGTTTCCTAATTCATTTCTTAGTTGATCTGTTTTTATATTAGTTATTCTGGCATTCCCATGTGTTGCTTCAGTTTCAATACCTGCCTGCCAGCCAGTAAACGAAATGGCGTCATATCCCTTTTCAATCAAAGCCATGGAAAGCAGTGAAATTGTCACTTGTTCCCCTGTTGTTAACAACATATCCATTTCTCGCTTACTTGGCTTTGAAGTTAATTGTTCTGCTAGATTTACTAGTTCATCTGTAGATTTCCCCATTGCTGAAACGACAACGACTACATCATTTCCAGCTTCTTTTTCTTGAATGACACGGTTGGCGACATTTAAAATTCTATCAACAGAGCCAACAGATGTTCCGCCAAATTTTTGTACGATAATACCCAATGCTATCTCACCTTTCAGTTGTTTTTTCAATGATCGTTTATTATCTGTTATAAGACATTTACGTTAATAAATGAGCAAGAATTGGATACTAGAGATGTTTTTCTCATCATTGCAAACATTAGAAAAACTTGGCCCCCAAGTCCAAATGGCGAAAGCCTTAGTTTTTCTTATACTATCATCCATAAAATTTTATACTTCTGATAGTATAAAAAAAGCAATGAGACATAAAACATCCCATTGCTAATTAAACGAAAAAATTCGTTTATACAATGAGATAGCTCTCCAAGAACATATCGTTTCTTGACAATTTTACATCTCTTAAATGTAAAACCAGCAATAAAAGCAAATGGTGCAATTATCACTTCGGCGAACATTCCTTTCACCAGCTGTCATCGGAATCCATTTTCCCTCGAACTGGCTACTCTTAATGGTCGCACCTCTACCATCATTTACAAACTAACGATCAATATCAAATTAATAAAATCTTATCAAACATTCTATTAAATGGCAAGATTTCTTTTTAGTCTCTTACCATGGAAGAGCTACTTATTTAAATGTTCCAAGATTTTCTTAGCTATGTTATCTGGAATACCAGCTTCTTTAAAATCCTCCATACTTGCTTCCTTCATTTTTTTTACTGATCCAAAATGCTTTAGTAATGCCTTCTTTCTTTGCTCTCCAACTCCTGGTATCTCATCTAATATAGATTGAAAGGCATTCTTCCCTCGGAGTTGACGATGAAAAGTAATAGCAAAACGATGTACCTCATCCTGAATTCTTTGAAGTAAATAAAATTCTTGGCTATTTCTTTCAAGTTGTATAAACTCTGGAGGTGATCCGATAATAAGTTCTGATGTTCTATGCTTATCATCCTTTATTAATCCTGCAATAGGGATATATAGACCTAGCTCATTTTCTAACACATCCTGAGCGGCAGATAAATGGCCTTTTCCTCCATCAATTATTATTAGATCTGGTAATGGAAGCTCTTCTTTTAATACACGGCTGTATCGTCTTCTTACTACCTCTCGCATTGAATCATAATCATCTGGACCTTGTACACCTTTTATTTTGTATTTTCGATAGTGTTTTTTAGCAGGCTTACCATCTTCAAACACAACCATAGCGGATACAGGATCTGTCCCTTGTATATTTGAATTATCAAAGGCCTCTATTCGATGTGGCGTATGAATACCAAGTTTATCCCCTAAATTATCAATAGCCTTTATAGTTCGCTCTTCATCTCTTTCAATTAATAAAAACTTCTCTTGAAGAGCAATCTTTGCGTTCTTATGTGCTAATAAAATAAGGTCTTTCTTCTTCCCACGCTTAGGTTGAAGTGATGTTACATCCAATAGCTGTTCCACTAAGTCATATTCAATACTATCCGGTAAAAGTATTTCCTTAGGCAGAAAATGATTAGATTTTGAATAGAATTGACCTAAAAATGTCAGGAACTCTTCTTCTGGACTATCGTAAATAGGAAACATGGAAACATCCCGTTCTATTAATTTTCCTTGTCGAATAAAAAATACTTGGACACACATCCATCCTTTATCAAAGGCATATCCAAAAACATCTCGATCCACGAAATCATTTAAGGTCATTTTTTGTTTTTCCATTGTGGCTTCGATATGAAGGATTTGATCTCTATATTCTTTTGCCCGCTCAAACTCTAATTCTTCAGCTGCTTTGTTCATTTTTATCGAGAGTTCCTCTTTAATACTTTTATAGCCACCATTGAGGAATTTAGTTATCCCCTCTACCATTTGCCTATTCGTTTCTTCTGAAACTTCATTTACACAAGGTGCTAAGCATTGGCCCATATGATAATAGAGACATACCCGGTCAGGTAGAGTAGAACATTTTCTTAAAGGATACAAACGGTCTAAAAGCTTAATGGTCTCACGTGCAGATTGAACATTTGGATAAGGACCAAAATACTTTCC
>DASQMK010000667.1:0-8080 GCA_035645575.1 Metabacillus sp. | reverse complement strand
TTACCCGCTTTAGGAGTTGCCGCATTCAAACGAGCTGCAAATAAAAGACCTGAAAGTGCTGATAACACACCCATATTTACGAAAACCCAGAATGTCATGCGTTTTGTTTTTATACCTGATAATTGTGCAGCTTTCTCGTTTCCGCCAATTGCATAAACATGACGACCAGCTTTCGTTTTCTTTGTGACAAATGTATATAAAATAATAAGAACACCTAGGATAATTAAAATATTCGGAATTCCCTCATACGTCGCTAATACATACGTAAAGATATTTAAAATAGCGACAAGTCCAACTAACTTAAGAACGAACAATCCTGTTGAGGAAACTTCAACATTATAATTCATTTCTGTTCGTCTATTTTTTATTTGGGTAAAGACGTAAATGATTGACAATACAAAACCGATAATTAGTGTTAATACATGAATAGAGCCGCTTCCAATATCAGGAATAAATCCAGAGCTAATTTTTTGGAAAGACTCTGGGAAAGGTGCAATTGATTTTCCTTCAAGGACAATCATCGTTGCTCCTCTAAACAATAGCATCCCTGCTAATGTTACGATAAAGGCTGGAATTTTTACATACGCAATCCAAAACCCTTGCCAAGCCCCAATAATCGCACCAACTAGTAAAGAAATGATCACCGCTAAAAAGGTTGGCATTTCATAGTTGACCATCAAAATAGCTGAGATCGCTCCAACAAAGGCTGCGACAGACCCAACAGATAAGTCAATATGGCCAGTAATAATAACTAATACCATTCCAATAGCTAGGACTAAAATATAACTATTTTGCAAGATTAGGTTTGTGATATTTAATGGTTTTAGTAGTAACCCATCTGTTAAAATTTGAAACAGAATCATAATAAATACTAATGCGATGATCATACTATATTGACGCATGTTCTTTTGAATAATTGATTTCCAAATGGAATCATTGTTTAATCCAGGTGTTTTTTGTAGTTGATTTTGTGGTTGCATCATAACTACCTCCTTACCTTACTTTTTGTCATATAAGTCATTAGCTTTTCTTGACTCGCTTCTTCTCTTGTTACTTCACCAGTGATGCTTCCCTCATTCATTACATAGATTCGGTCACACATTCCTAAGATTTCTGGAAGCTCTGACGAAATCATGAGAATTCCTTTTCCAGCCATTGCAAGGTCATTGATAATGGAGTAAATTTCATATTTTGCTCCTACATCGATTCCACGGGTTGGCTCATCTAGGATTAAAATATCTGGCTCTGAGAAAATCCATTTACTTAAAACAATCTTTTGTTGATTTCCTCCACTTAGGTTTCCGGCCTTTTGATAGATGCTAGGTGTTTTAATTCGTAATTTCTTTTTGTATTCTTCAGCAACCATAATTTCTTTGTTTTTATCTAAAATCGATTGCTTTGAAATTTTATCTAAGCTAGCGAGCGTAATATTTTGTCTAATATCATCCATTAGGATGAGACCATTCCCTTTCCTGTCCTCTGAAACATATGCCATTCCGTGATTGATGGCTGTTGTGACATCGTTAAACTCAACCTCAACCCCATCTTTAATCATCTGACCGGAAATTTTCTTTCCATATGATTTTCCAAAAATGCTCATGGCGAGTTCTGTACGACCTGCACCCATTAGTCCAGCAATCCCAACGATTTCTCCTTTTCGAATAGAAAAATTAACATCTTCAATAACCTTTCTGTCAGAATGTAAAGGGTGATAAACATTCCAATTTTTCACTTCAAAAAAGGTTTCACCGATTTTAGGAATACGCTCAGGGTAACGGTTTGTTAAGTCTCTGCCTACCATCCCTTTAATAATTCGGTCTTCTGTTACATAGTCTTTTTTTACATCAAGTGTTTCAATTGTTTGGCCATCTCGAATAATCGTGATTGAATCTGCTACTCTTTCAATCTCGTTTAATTTATGAGAAATAATAATGGCTGACATTCCTTGTTTTTTAAACTCTAAAAGTAGGTTTAGTAGATTTTCACTATCATCTTCATTTAATGAGGCTGTTGGCTCATCAAGTATAAGCAGCTTCACTTCTTTTGATAACGCTTTCGCGATTTCGACTAATTGTTGCTTTCCAACTCCGATATCATCGACTTTTGTATTTGGTGATTCTGTTAATCCTACCTTTTGCAGTAATTCTCTTGTTTTCATCGTTGTGACGTTCCAATTGATAATTCCGTTAGAGGCAATTTCGTTACCTAAAAAGATATTTTCTGCAATGGACAGCTCTGGTATTAAGGCAAGCTCTTGATGGATGATCACAATTCCTAACTCTTCACTTTGTTTAATGTTCTTGAACTCACAAACAGAATCTTTAAACAGAATATCCCCTGTGTAAGAACCGTAAGGATAAACACCACTTAATACTTTCATTAAGGTAGATTTACCTGCCCCATTTTCACCACATAAGGCATGAATTTCTCCTTCTTTCACCTTTAAGTTAACATTTTCAAGTGCTTTCACACCTGGGAATTCCTTTGTAATATTCCGCATTTCTAGAATGATCTTTGACATTTTATACACCTACATTCAATGTTTTTCCTTCGAATGATTGATCATTGTCCAAGCTGCTCTTTTGTATAATATCCACTTTCAACTAACACAGAATCATAGTTTGTAATATCAACTGAGACGGGCATTAAAAGGAAAGCTGGAACAATTTTTTCACCATTGTGATAGGTTTCTGTATCATTAACTTCTGCTTGTTCACCATTTAAAAGGGCACTGGCCATTTCAACTGCTTTTTTCGCTAATTCTCTCGTATCCTTAAAAACTGTTTGTGTTTGTCTTTCATTAATAATTGATTTAATTGATGCAAGCTCCGCGTCCTGACCTGTTATAACCGGCATTGGCTGGTCTTCACTTCCATAGCCAACACCTCGCAAGGATGAAATAACACCAATGCTTATTCCGTCATATGGAGATAACACAGCATCCACTCGTTCTGATGAATAATAAGCACTTAATAAATTGTCCATTCTTGATTGAGCTAAAGCTCCATCCCATCTAAGCGTTGCTCCCTGTTGAAACTTTGTTTGTCCACTTCGTACGACCAATTTACCAGAGTCGATATATGGTTGAAGAATCGACATTGCTCCATCAAAGAAGAAATAAGCATTATTGTCATCTGGTGAACCTGCGAAAATTTCAATATTGAATGTGCCTTCTTCTTCTTTTAAATTAAGTTTTTCTTCGATATATGTTCCTTGTAGAACACCTACCTTGAAGTTATCAAAGGTAGCATAGTAATCTACATATTTACTGTGCTGAATTAGGCGATCGTAGGAGATCACTTTAATTCCTTGATTATGTGCTCTTTCTAGGACACTTGATAACCCTGATCGGTCATCAATCGGTGCAATAACTAAGATATCAACACCTTTTGTGATCATGTTTTCGATTTGTGCGGTCTGGTTTTCTATAATATCCTCCGCGTACTGTAAATCTGTTTGATAGCCAAGCTCCTCAAACATTTGCTTCATGTTTTCGCCGTCCTTCACCCATCTCTCAGACGATTTAGTTGGCATTGAAATTCCGATAAATCCCTTTGATTCTCCTGTTGTTTTTTCGACTCCACATCCTGCTAGAGAAAAAATCATGACGATTAAAAGAATTATTGATAACGTTTTCTTTCTCATGTAGGCTTCCCCCCTTCTAATCGAAAAGTGCCAGCTCCATATGTGGAGCAGTTACACTTACTTTGAATTCATTTGTTTATGAATTACTAAAAATATACCACCACTAATTTCTTTGGTCTTTTAAATAAATTAACTATTTTTATAATTATTTAACTTAATTTGAAACGCTTTCATTTTTTGGATTGTCATTCATTGGTGATGTGAAGTACTATTGCGGAGAAAATAACTTTGATTTGGCCTTCATTCAGGCTATGCGATTTACAGGTTATTTTAAGTAGAAATCTCTAACTGATCTACAAAATAAAAAGCAGGTAAATTGCTACCCGCTCTTACATGCCTTCGATTCCGAGTTGTTTTCGATATTTATTTGGAGACACACCCATTACTTTTTTAAATGCTGTGCTGAAATAATGTTGTGTATCATAGCCAACCTCTTCAGCAATCTCAACAATTGGGAGATGCGTTGTGTTTAATAGATGGATTGCTTTTTTTATCCTCATATTTGTTACTAAGCTGACAAAGGAAATGCCTAGCTCCTGTTTAATTGTTCTGCTTAAATAAACAGATGAAACTTGTAAGGTGTTTGCGACCATATCTAAAGTAATTGTACGTTCTGTAAAGTGCTCTTCAATATAGTCTCTTGCCCTGCGTACGATTGGCGAGATAGTTGATTCACTTTCAAGTGAAGCCATGCATCTCTTATAAGCTTCAGTTAAGGATACTTGTTCAGAGCCTACTTCTTCAACTGAAAAATGAACGGTCGTTTGCAACTTCTCTTTTAATAGATGTTCAGCAGTTAAAAATACTTCATTAGAATCTGCCTCCCAAATGAACAAAATAAATAGTCCCATCTCGTCTCGAAATAGTACAGTCCTAAACGGTTCGACTATTTCAGCAACGATATCCTTAAGAGTTAGTTCAAATTTTTGTTTCTCCTTATCACTCATAAGCGGTTTGTTTGCAAGATACTCTGATGCCTGAATTACGGCTACGTATGTTGGAAGAGTTGGTGGTAACTGTAAAAAAGCTAGCTGTTTTTCGACTTCTTCATCTGTCACATTACCCTGCAGCCATTGCTGGCAAAATTGCTCTCGTAATAGTGTTCTATTTTTTTCAATTTGTTGACTTGCTATTTCTAGATATTGCTTTTGCAGCAAGGTCACTTCTAGCTCTTGTCGAACTCGCTCTAGCACATCTCTTAATTGAACCGGGTCAACCGGTTTTAGTATATAATCAACCACATTCAATCTCACTGCTTCTTGAGCATATGAAAATTCGTCATGGCCTGTAATAATGATGATTTTACAATGTGGCAATTTTTCACGGATTTGCTTGATTAATGTGATACCATCCATGATGGGCATGTTTAAATCAGCTAGTATTATGTCGGCTGAATGTTCAATGGCTAATTCCAATGCTTCTTTCCCGTCCTCGGCCTCAAGCCTAGCTTCCATTTGGAGTGATGCCCAATCGACTGAGTCGCGAATTCCTTCTCGAATAATTGGCTCATCATCTGCAATCAATACTTGTAATAAATGATGATTCACTTTCATTTCCTCCATTTGTAACATTATTTCCTACGGATAGGCAAACGAATAGTCACCGTTGTTCCAACATCTAGTTGACTACCAATCTGTATTCCATAATCTTCACCATATGTTAATTTAATTCTTGCTTGAACATTCATCATGCCATAGCCAAAATCCACCTTTTGTTCATGGTGTTTGTAAATAGTATCGAGTCTTTCATTCAGCTTTGTTAGTTTTTCTTCAGGTATTCCTTTCCCATCATCGGTAACAGTTAACACAAGATCCTCATTTTCTGTATTTGCTTTTATTGCTATATAACCAGGTCCCTTTCGCTCTTTAATTCCATGATAAATTGCATTTTCAACAATTGGCTGAAGCACTAGTTTTAAGATTTGTACATCCTGAATGGACGGATCAATGTCTATAGAAAAATTGAGTTTATCTCGGTACCTTGCTTTTTGGATGCTCAAATAGCTTTGAATATGAGTGATTTCTTCCTTTACAAAAATGATGTCATGTCCTTTATTTAGACCAATTCGAAATAGTTTTGATAACGCTGTTACGACATCAGAAACATCGTCGGCCCCACGTTTTCGCGCCATCCAGCTTATCGTATCCAATGTGTTATATAAAAAATGTGGTTTAATATGAGCTTGAAGGCTCCTTAGCTCGGCTTCTCGTTTTTGACGTTCTTGCTTTTCTGTTAATGAGAGCAATTCATTTATTTTTCGAATCATATGATTAAAGCTTCGTCCAAGCATACCAATTTCATCTTGTCTTTTACTTTCATATTGAATGGATAAATTACCTGATTCAACCTCTTTCATTGATGACATGAGCTGAAAAATAGGCTTTGACATGGAATTAGACAAATAATAGGATGCCGCTATTCCAAATAAACAAACAAAAAACACAAAACAGATAACATAAAAGTGGATCGACCTGACCTCATAAACTGATTCATCTGTTGAAAAGATCCCAACAGTTGTCCAATTTGTAAACGGAAGCCTTTGATAAATAAATTGAAAGCCGTTCCCTTCAACCGTTTCAGAAAAATAACCTGAATCCTCTCCTTGTAATAAACGACTTGGAGGGGTTACGACTAATGGATTTGCTGGTGAGTAAATGTCCTCTCCTTTTTCATCAATTACCATTAAATAGCCCGACTTTCCTAAACGGACATTTTTTGTTGCTTCAGCAATAACACGAAGCTTTAAATCTATTAAAACAACCCCGATAACTTCTTGAGTTTCAGGCTCTAAAATAGCTCGAACCACCGTGACAACTTCATCACTTTCATAATTGATATGACTTGTAATCTCTCTATCTTTTGGATGACCAATGATTGTAAAAATCCCCTCATTATGAACAGCCTCTTGATACCATGACTCTTTTGTTAAGTTAGTGTCGTTTTTGGGGTAAAGCTCATTACTAATAAATTGACCATTGCTATTTACGACCAGTATTCCCGCTATCTCTGGATAAAGTGTTGAAAGCCCTTGCATAAATTGTTTTATTGAATACCGCTCATCCTCTGTTTGGGATTCCGTTGTTTTGGTGAGAAATCTTTCTATCTCTGGATCCATCGACAAGAGATAGCTTACATTTTGCATATTATTCATATATGATTCAAGCGTTTTATTCACTTGTCCGATTAGTTGTAATGTATGATCAGCTGCCTGTTTTTCTAAGATTCGCTCAACTGTATAACCTGTTAACAACCCTAAACCTATGGAAGGAACAATACTGATCAAAAGTAATAATGCAATTACTTTATGCTTGATAGATAAATTATTAAGTTTATAGAAACGTTGTTTCATCTCTACATCCACTCTTCTTTACTAGAATCAGTTTGCATAATATTCATGAAGATTCTCTTTCGTTACGACCGATACCCCTGTGTCAACATAATCTGGGAGATGTTGACCCTGCTTTCCCTTAGATGATTCCCGATTTTGCTGGAACAAAAATTGAAGTGACCAATACCCCATATTCCATGTTCCTTGAGAAACTGTTGCTGAAATGGATCCCTCCTGAATTTTATCTAAAGTAGGTTTATCTGTATCAAAACTAATAACTTTGATTTCATTGCTATTTTCATTTGCTTGAACAGCTTCTGAAATCCCTACACCACCATTTGCTTCTGTTGCAAAGATCCCTTTAATATCAGGGTTGGTTTTTAAAAGCTCAGCTGTGACCTGTTCTGAATAGAGCTCATCGCCTTTCCCATCCTTTATCGCAACAACTTCCATCTCAGGATATTCCGAACGAATTGTGTTTACAAAACCATCAGTTCTTTCCTGATGATTCAGTTGATTTGGTAAGGTAATGACAGCTACCTTGCCCTTATCATTTATTAGCTCAGCCATTTTATGAGCACTAATCTCACCTGCCGCGTAATTATTAGTACCTATAAATGATAACGCTTTACTTTTTGGTGCATCTGAATCAAATAATACTACAGGAATTCCGGCCTCTACTGCTTTATTAATCGTTGTATTTAATCTGTAAGGATCGATTGCAGAAATTGCAATTCCAGCTGGTTTTCTCGCGATCACTTGCTCCAAGACCGTAATTTGTTCATGAACATCATACTGAGTCGCCCCACGATACTCAACTGATACATCAAGTTCTGCTGCTGCATCCTCAAATCCTTTAATGGCACTCTTCCAATAATCAATCCCAGCTAGAAATGTAACCATCACATATCTCTCAGTTCTATCACCTTGGATTCGATTTCCTTCACTAGTAAACGGACTTGATAAAGAGTCCTTTAGATGGAAATTATACAAGTAGAGAAAAAAGATCAAAAATAAGAAACCGTAAACATATAAGAGCTTTTTCAACTGTTTCACCTCTAGTTGTATAGAAATTACATTTTATTTGTGAGTTCATTATACACTTGT
>DASQMK010000666.1:0-5704 GCA_035645575.1 Metabacillus sp. | reverse complement strand
TCGTCTTTCTATCTGTTATATCTGCTTTCAAAAAGTAATAGTTCTCTTTTCCTTCTATAGCCTGATGCTTCGATAAATCTCCGGCATAGGTTAATAAATCCAGATTATAAATATCATAGTTTGGATATTTATTTACCATGTACTGTACGAAGTTTCCTCCAATAAATCCCGCCCCGCCAGTTACAAGAATTTTTTTCTGCGCCATTATTTCACCTCGTTTTTAGAGCATTTAAAAAGTGGACCAATGAATCCTGCCAGTTTGGTAATGGTTTAAAACCCTTTTCAATTAATTTATTTTTTAACATACGGGAGTTTCTTGGACGTACGGCCCTTGCAGAATATTCTTCAGTTGTAATGGTATTTACTTTTACAGATTTCTTTGTCAACCGAAAAATTTCTTCTGCAAATTCTGCCCAGCTGCAAAACCCTTCATTAGTAGCGTGGTAGATACCATATTTGTCAGTTTTGATCATATCAAGCAATAATCGGGATAGCTCAAAAGTATAGGTTGGAGAACCCACCTGATCTCCGACCACATGAATTTCCTTTCGGGAATCCGCTAACTGAAGCATCGTTTTAACAAAATTTTTTCCATTCATACCAAAGGCCCATGAGATACGGACAATAAACCATTCTGTTAAAAGGGACTGTACTACTTTTTCCCCCTCCAATTTAGTTAGTCCGTAAAAGCCAGCTGGATTTGGTGCATCAGTCTCACTAAATGGCCTTTCTCCCAATCCATCAAAAACATAATCTGTACTTATATACATAAACTTTGCCTTTATTTCTTTTGCCCAATTTACTAAATTTATTGTGCCGTTAACATTAATGTCCCAACAATTCTCCTTGTCGTCTTCTGCCTTATCAACGGCTGTAAAGGCTGCGCAATGGATAATAGCATCGGGATTGATTTCTTTTACAAACTTTGAAACGGAATAGCCATCCACAATGTTTAAATCCCTTGAGCCAATGCCAACCATGTCAAAACCCTGTTCTAACCCAGCTTGAACAACATCATAACCGAGCTGCCCTGTGTATCCTGTTACAAGAATTTTCATTATTTATTCTCCATAGATAAAATTATTCTCCGCCTCCGCCAGGGGTGGAGCATTTTCATCCTTTACTGATAATAAAGGGGTTATATTAAAAGGCCAAGCTATTGCAATTTCCGTGTCGCTCCATCTAATAGCACGATCACATTCTGGAGCATAAAACTCATCGACCTTATATTGAACTTCTACATCATCTGACAATGTCATGAATCCATGGGCAAATCCTTTTGGAATCAATAATTGCCTTTTATTATTTGCACTAAGTTCCATACCAATCCATTTGCCAAACGTAGGGCTTCCTTTTCTAATATCGACTGCAACGTCAAATATACCTCCTTTCGTGCATCGAACAAGTTTAGACTGTGCTTTAGGTTTTAATTGATAATGCAAACCTCTTATAGTCCCTTTAACGGCAGTAAACGAATGGTTATCTTGAACAAAGCTTATTTCAATTCCTGCTGCTTTAAACGGCTTATCGCTATAAGTCTCCATAAACCATCCTCGATGATCCCCAATAAATTCAGGTTCAATAATTTTTACCCCAGGCAGAGAAGTTTCAATTATATTCAATTTACCACACCTCTTAATTAGTACTATATGCAGCCATTTGTTACATTGACCTACATAGATCTAAGAATTTTCTCTAGGCGGCATACCACAAAAGGATCCAAATATTAGAGGATATGTAAATAAGCTTATAATTGGTTCATTTATTAATCCAATTAAGAAATTTGGGCATATTAAAAAATAACAATCTTATAATAGCGGGGAGAAGATTTGTCTGATTTTTGCGCCTCATTATGGCCAGAAGAACCAACACCAGAAAATCTAAAAAACTGCAGCGAATGCGGCCTTGACAATCCTGGGGCTCGTGAGGATTGAGAAAACAAAGACTTTGTCTGCGGGACAAGGCAAACGTTACAACAAGCTGCCTATCAGGCTGGCTTTAAGGACGATGACTTATATGTAACTTATATTTTGAAAAGAAAACCTGTACGAGTATACAATAAAGAACAAACTCGGCAAATCTGTATGAATCACCTTAAGCAACAACTGCAATCAAAACAAGCTCAGTTTATTGTCTGCCTTGGAAATATTGCAGTCCAATCCTTCTTTCAGGATCCAGAAATAGATGGTAAATCATTACGAGGCAAAATGCATGATGTCCATGGATACAAAACAACCGCAGCCTACTACCCTTTAGCTGTAAGGCGACGTCCTAACCTTTGGCCATTATTTTTAGATGATTGGAAACTAGTGGCAAAGTATTATTTTAAACAAGGACCATTCAGTTAAACACTCAGCTTCCTTTAGAAGGATATCCTTTAACGATTTTCCAATGAGAATTTTAAAACCTCCAGTTTCAACATACCAGCCTTTCAGTTCCAGTTGTAGTAAGCAAATGCCTGTTTATCTAACAGGAAGGTTAACGTTTTCTCTTCAGCCGGCTGCAATTCCACTTTTTCAAAGCCTTTCAGCTCTTTTTCCTGTCTAATTACACTGGTTGTCACATCTTTTCCATATAGCTGTAGAATCTCTTTTCCTATCACGGCACCAGTATTTTTTACATTGACAGTGACTTTAACAGTATCAAAATCTTTATCTATTCAAAGCTCAAATAACTTAACCCGTTACCAATGGGAATAACGGCTCTAAATTTTTCTTGTCGTAATAGCGATAACCAACAAATATTCCTCCCTTTTATTCCACTTGATCCCCTTCAGTAGGAAAGTTTAAGAAAGGAGGATTGTCACTTAATTGTTTTGGAAAGGTTTCAGCTAATTTTCCACTTGGATTTGCATCATCGAATAATAAATCTGCAATTGCTCCGCCAAGTTCCTGTCCACCTAAGTGTCCTTCTAACATCCCTTTCACTTTGGTAATCCATGGCATTTTAATGGGGGCACCATTGCTTAATACAAGCAAAATATTGCTATTTACTTCTGCAATAGCCTCTATTAATTGAACATGGTTTTCCAGATACGAACCTGAAGGTTATAACCTTCAGATTCGTATCGTCCAGGAAGACCAACAAAAGGGATTACTGTATCTGCACCAGCTGCAACTTCTATAGCTCACTGAAAAGTTCTTCATCAAAGCAATCACGTTCAAGACGGTACCCCTTTGCAAATAACATATTGGTATTTCCACCTGAAACGTTTTCAATTTCTTCTGGATATGTTTTCTAATTTTGTAGGCTTTATATGGGAACTTCCTCCACCTTGATTTCTTGGTGTTATTGCAAATCCACCAATCACACCAACTGTACCTTCTTTTTTCAAGGGAAGGATCCGTTCTTCATTTTTCAGGAAACCCATACTTTCTCTCGCCACTTCTCTAGCAAGTCGATGACTTGAAAAATGATATTTAAAAATCTTTCCACGGCTCTATCCTACTTATCTTCGGATATCTGTCCATTCTTAACAGCTTCCACAATTTTCTGTTCGCCGATTCCATTGCTTACTGGTATTTCAAGTTCCAATCCAGGGGAAAGAGCATCAGCACATTCATTAACTGCTCCCCAGTCAGAAACCACGAATACTTCAAACCCCCATTAATCTTTTAAAACATCATTTAACAAGTATTCATTTTCTGACGCCAACCCATACTGCTCAACAAATGATAGATTTTCTAAAAAAAGATAATAAATAACAAAAAAGGTGCCCGAACAGCTTAATAAATTGTTCCTGCACCTTTTTTCATTTGGCTTCCTAGTTCTCCATTTAATTAATATACAAATTCTCATGAAAAAGCTTATGAAACTATTTGTAAAAGTAAAAAAGCGCATTTACAATATCATCAATCCTCTTTATATCACTTCCAAATTGCCGATTTTTTTTCACACGAGAATGATATGCCATAAGCGCGGTTTTATATTGCTCCTTTGTTTTGAAAAGCCTTTCCTTCCTCGCCGCCATGATGATTTCCTGCCATTCTCTGAATGCCCTAAAACCAGGTACATTCTTATTATGTTTGGCTGGTAGGCGAAAATAACTTAATGCTTCAGGAATATAAACAGCTTTTCCTTCAGAAAGTAAGTTCAGCCAAGCAGCCATATCATTGAGGAATGAATACTGTTTTCCATGGTAAACTCCAAATGGTACTTTAAGATCACTCTTCCTGAACAAAACTGATGTTGGTTTTCCTATCACATTTGAACAGCGGGTCAAAGCAATATTCGCCAGCTCTTTTCCATCTAAAATTCTCGCTTCTTCAAATAATCTTTCAGTCTCAAGAAGGGGCGGGAGCCTCTCTCCTTTTTCATCGATTGTATGGTGATAGGAAGCGACAAGTTTAATGTTCTCGAATTCATTGAAGAAATAAATCATTTTTTCAATCTTCTCTTCATGAAATACATCATCATCCATCAGATAGTTGATGTATTCCCCAGATGCCAGGTCATAGCATTTTTGCCAATTCTTTAAAAATAGATTTTGGTCGTTTTTGTAGTACTTTATTTTTTTCCATGATTCCAAATAAGGCTTCATCATATCCTCTACCCGAGAATCTGTGCTGTCATCGCAAATGATCATTTCAATATGTGGATAAGTTTGCTGTAATACACTTTCGATGGCTGTTTGCAGTGTATCTGGTCGATTAAATACAGGAATGAGAACACTTACTAAAGGTAATCTCATTTACAAGACCCCCTTTCACAAAAGGAATTCTTCGTCTTTACAATGTATTCACTTTAGATTGACAAGGTGCGGATAGAGGGAGGTTTCATTTTGAGGTAACACTCTATTGGGATCATCATATATATATAGATGGAGAATGCAAAAAGTTCACTAATCATAGACTTAAGAAGGAGATTAACATGTCACAAACATATACACCGATGTTAACAACTTATCTTTATGCTTCAAAAGAGACTCCCCAAAAAGAATTAAACAGTCTAATTGAAAGATTAGAGGAAACTAATATTATCGTAAGCCTACATGAACCAGCCGATCCGGTGCTCGGTTTCAACTCGAAAAAACCCCGAGTTTATCTTTCTATCGGCAGTAATTGGATGGATTTCCCTACACTAAAATCGATGCCTTTTCATGAAAAAAAACGTTGGATCCATTTCTATTCAGCCGATGAAGTTCAGCCTAGTCATGTATTTTATTGCTGGCTTAGCCATACAGATCCGCTTCCTGAAACAAGAATGATAGCTAATTCTCAATTTTCTTCCGAAACCCCTCTTGTATCCGTTTTTACATCTGCTTACAGGTCTAAGGAAAAAATTCAGCGACCCTATCATTCTCTTTTGAATCAAACTTACAAAAATTGGGAATGGGTTATTGTAGATGACTCGGGTGATGAAGATGAGACCTATCGAAATTGCCTTTTGCCCCTTAGTGACCCTCGAGTGCGCAGATATCGGCAAGATTCTGGAAATGGCTACATAGGGGCCACAAAGAGGTATGCTGCCGGTCTATGTACAGGGGAAATCTTAGTTGAATTGGATCATGATGATGAGTTAACCCCCGATTGTCTGGAGAAAATTGTGAACGCATTTAAATCAAATCCCGATTGCGGATTTGTTTATGGGGATTGTTCCGAAGTATTTGCTGAAAACAACCATGCTCATTGGTATGGATGGGACTGTGGTTTTGGCTACAGTGTTTATTACCGTGTCTGGGTGCCTGCTATGAACCGCTGGCAGA
>DASQMK010000665.1:0-28238 GCA_035645575.1 Metabacillus sp. | reverse complement strand
GTAAATTTCCTCGTGCTATAAATTAGCATATTCGACATCCAATTGTAGGAATTCTGAATTAGACTTCCATGATTTCTTTTTCTTTATCTTTTGCAACTTGATCAATTTTAACGATGAATTCATCTGTCAATTTTTGGACATCATCTGTGTAGCCACGTAATTCATCTTCAGTAATTTCACCATTTTTCTCTAATTTTTTCAAATCATCATTTCCATCACGTCTAATATTTCGGATGGCAACCTTCGCTTCTTCGCCATATTTTTTCACTAATTTTACAAGTTCTTTACGTCTCTCTTCTGTTAAAGCAGGTATAGATAAACGGATTAGAGATCCATCATTTGCAGGTGTTAAACCAAGATCAGATTTCAAGATTGCTTTCTCGATATCACCTAGAACAGATTTGTCATATGGCTGAATTACTAATAAGCGAGCTTCTGGAACACTGACAGAAGCAAGTTGATTAACAGGTGTTGGAGCACCATAATAATCGACTGAGATTTTATCAAGAAGATTTGAACTTGCACGACCAGCTCTTACAGACGCTAATTCACGACTCAAAGAACCTACAGCTTTTTCCATTTTTTCTTTAGTGTTTGCTAATACTTGTTTAGCCATGATTATTTCCCCCTTACAATTGTTCCGATATTTTCACCTGTAACGGCACGTTTAATATTTCCTTCTTCCATAATAGAGAATACAATTAATGGAATATCATTATCCATACAGAGAGATGAAGCAGTTGAATCCATTACAGCTAAACCTTCTTTTAACACATCTAAGTATGATAATGTCTCATATTTTACAGCATCCTTATCAACTCTCGGGTCAGCATTATATACTCCATCAACATTATTTTTTGCCATAAGAATAACATCTGCTTCAATTTCCGCAGCTCTTAAGGCAGCAGTTGTATCAGTTGAGAAGTATGGATTTCCGGTTCCTGCTGCAAAAATGACAACACGTTTTTTTTCAAGGTGACGAATTGCTTTTCTTCTTATGTAAGGCTCAGCAACCTGTCTCATTTCAATTGATGTTTGCACACGTGTCTGAATCCCTTGCGTTTCAAGGCTATCTTGTAAAGCCAAGGAATTCATCACTGTTGCAAGCATTCCCATATAATCAGCAGTCGCACGGTCCATTCCCATTTCACTACCAATCTTTCCACGCCAGATGTTTCCTCCACCAACAACAACTGCAACTTCAACATCTAATTCAGCGATTTCTTTTACTTGCTTTGCAATTGATTGTATAACAGATGGATTGATTCCAAAACCATTATCACCTGCAAGTGCTTCACCACTTAATTTAAGTACAATACGTTGATATTTAGGTTTACTCATGATTACCTCCAACTCTCTGTTCCGCTCTAAACTTGCCATCCTACAATTACACATGGAACATGTCTATCTCGAAAAGAAGGGAACACAGGCTGTGTTCCCTTTTTCCATTATAAGAAAATCCTATCCACTTTAAACACATATTTATCGTTGTGTTTAAATAAATGGATGATTATTTTTTCACTTGGCTCATTACTTCTTCAGCGAAGTTATCTTGACGTTTTTCGATACCTTCACCAACTTCATAACGGATGAAAGTTTTCACAGTTGCGCCTTTAGACTCAACAAATTGTTTTACTTTTTGATCAGGGTTTTTAACGAAGCTTTGATCTAATAAGCAAATCTCTTCGAAATATTTACCTAAACGACCTTCAACCATTTTAGCCACGATGTTTTCTGGCTTACCTTCGTTTAATGCTTGCTCAGTTAAAATTTTACGCTCATGCTCAGCTTCTTCTGCAGAAACTTGGTCACGAGAAACATATTTTGGGTTAACTGCAGCAGCGTGCATTGCAACATCTTTAGCAGCCTCTTCATCAGTTGTACCTTCTAATAGTGTTAATACTCCAATACGACCGCCCATGTGAAGGTATGCACCGAATGCATCATTATCAGTTTTTGTTAATACTGTAAAGCGACGAAGAGTGATTTTCTCACCAATTTTAGCGATAGCGGCGTTAATATAATCTGCTACAGTAGAACCGTTGCTCATCGTTTCTGCTAAAGCAGCTTCAGCATCAGCAGGTTTCTTTTCAAGTAAGAAATCAGCTAATCCATTAATTAATTCTTTGAACCCTTCATTTTTTGCAACGAAGTCAGTTTCAGAGTTTACTTCTAAAATAACAGCTTCATTTCCGTTTACTTTCACTAAAGTAGAACCTTCTGCTGCAATACGGTCAGCTTTTTTAGCTGCTTTTGCGATACCTTTTTCACGAAGAAAATCAATTGCTTGATCCATATCACCATTTGTTTCAGTTAACGCTTTTTTACAATCCATCATTCCAGCGCCAGTTTTTTCACGTAATTCTTTAACCATTTGAGCAGTTACTGCCATAACGGTATTCCTCCTTAAGGTCATTTAGGTTTAAGTTTCCAATATCCATCATATAGAATGGACATGTTATCCACATTATGTTAGGTTTCACCTTATGTTGTGATACATAACACAAAGTTCAAAGATCAGAAAGAAAAATATTCTTTACTTAGTTTAATAACTAGCTACAGCCCAAGTGATGAGCGAATACTCTATACTGAAGGCTGACGCTTTTCTAATTATGTAGCTTACTTTAAAAAAAGGTGATAAAAGGCCAAATCCCCTTATCACCTTTTGCACATTAAGCAGGTGTTACTGTTTCTTCACCTTGTTTAGATTCTAAAATTGCATCTGCAATTTTTGCAGTAAGAAGTTTTACAGCACGAATTGCATCATCATTTGCAGGAATTACGTAATCAATTTCATCTGGATCACAGTTAGTATCAACGATACCAACGATCGGGATGTTTAATTTACGAGCTTCTGCAACAGCGATGCGCTCTTTTCGAGGATCGATAATGAATAATGCATCTGGTAATTGCTTCATGTCTTTGATTCCACCTAGGAATTTCTCAAGACGCTCAAGCTCTTTGTTAAGTTGAACTACTTCTTTTTTAGGAAGTACTTCGAAAGTACCGTCTTCTTGCATTCTTTGAATATCTTTTAAACGTTTGATACGCTTTTGGATTGTTTCAAAGTTAGTTAATGTACCACCTAACCAACGTTGGTTTACATAGTACATTCCAGAACGTTCTGCTTCTTCTTTAACAGAATCTTGTGCTTGTTTTTTCGTACCAACGAAAAGGATTGTACCACCTTCAGCTCCAAGTTCTTTAACGAATTTGTAAGCTTCTTCAACCTTTTTAACTGTTTTTTGAAGGTCGATGATGTAGATACCGTTACGCTCTGTAAAGATGTAACGTTTCATTTTTGGGTTCCAACGGCGAGTTTGGTGACCGAAGTGAACACCAGCTTCAAGCAATTGCTTCATAGAAATTACTGACATGTGTTTGTTCCTCCTAAATGGTTTTGATCTCCTCCGCTTATATCATCTTTAAGCATAACTGTCTTTTTAAACATATATGTAAAAAAACAGCACCAATACTTAAATCTATAAGCGTGTGTAATAACACCAAAAATTAATATACCATATCGAAATATGACAATCAAGAGTAAAGTGAAATATCTTTACAAGATAACCTTTATTTCTACTTAAATTATTTAATAATTTCCCGGAATTTTAGAAGCAACTCAACCTCTGTTTTTCCTTTATTTAATTTTTTTGCAATCTGTTCTACAGTATAACCTTCTTTAAAAAGATTTATTGCCTCAATTTCAAATGGCTGCTTATTTTTCTTAGATTTTTGTTTAAGTTCAACAACGTCCTTTATTTCGTCAAGTCCAGTCAAATGATTAGGCAATTCTATTGATTTTTGTTCTAGCTCTATCTTTGTTTGTTGCTTTATTTCTTGATTCGGTCTTTGTTTGAATTCCGTACGATCTTCAGCCATCGGCTTTTGCATTCTCATATTAGTAGAACAAAGTAATGTTTCAATCAATTTTTCATTTTCGTCCTTCATATCAATTAAAAAGCTTGTCATTGAGTTTTCAGTTTCTTCAAGAATCTTACGTTGTGTATCTGTAATATCCTTTATAGTTGAATATTTCATATAAAGGATGATAATAAAATAAAAAGCTACTACATGAAGTAGTAAACTTAATATTAGCAAGGTTGTCGACATAGGCATCCCCTCTTAGCCAAAAAAATCAATTTTCTTTCCTTTATAAGGGTGGTTAGGATTTCCCTCTAGTTTTTGATCTTTTTTCTTTTTTTTATTATGCTCTTGATGTTGTTGTGATTGATCTTTTTTCAACGATAATTTGTCACTTTCTCTATTCTCTGATACCTGTGTTCTTTTTAAATCTACTTCCTTCTTAATAGACTGTGCAAGTTGATCTTGAATTAGCTGGTTTCTTTGATTTAATTGCTCTTGAATCTTACCTGCATCATGAGTTCGGGGTAGAGCAATTTGCATTTCGATGTTTTTGAGGCTCAGATTAGTCACACCCTTATGTAGTACAAATATCAAGTTTGACTAATCTTTGGTGTATTGCAAATACTTGTACTAAGATAATATTTTTTCCTTTGATTAATGAATCACATTTTCTAATATTTTTCGCAACTTAAATAATGCCTTTGAGTGAATTTGAGAAATTCTAGAGGTCGATAGATTCATAACCTGTCCAATTTCAGTCAAAGTCAGTTCCTCCTTGTAAAAGAAGCTTATGACAAGCTGCTCCTTTTCACTTAATTGTGTGATCACTTCCGATAATTGAGCAATTAACTCGTCGTTTAGCACCTTTTCTTCAGGTGTTTTTTGATTTTCATCTTTTACTGTGAATCCAATCGTTTCTCCATCTTCTTGGTCAAACATTTGATCGTCAATGGAAAGCACATTCGCAAAAAAGCCTTCGTTCATTACACCTACCACTTCCGCCTCAGATATCCCTAGTTCTGCAGCAATTTCCTTAGAAGAAATGTTTCGAAGATGCTTTTGCTCTAATTTATCAATTGTAGCTTCTACACGTTTCGCTTTTTCTCTAGAGCTTCTTGGTAACCAATCTTCTTTTCTTAGACCATCGATAATTGCTCCACGTACTCGAAATGAGGCATATGTATCAAATTTCAGATCCCTTTTTGGGTCAAATTTTTCTAAAGCATCATATAACCCAAATAACCCTAAGCTCATTAAGTCATCCTTATTCACATTTTTTGGGAGACCTACAGATATTCTTTGAACATGATAAGATACAAGGGGCATATATTTTTTGATGAGAGCATCACCAGCATGTGTGTCACGTACATCAATCCATTTTTGCCAAATTACATGTTCATCGGTTTGTGTCAATTGTGTCATTATTATCCCCCTGCTAAACTTAATATCATGAAAAGATCTAATCTTCGTTTCATAAATTTATAATATTTTTGTCCCTTGATTAACAGTTCGTATCAATAACTCAGATGTTTTTGGATCAAATTCAATTGTTCTGCCGCTATTTCCACCTACATCTTCGTTAAGAATTGGAATGTTATAATTCTTCAAGATCCTTCTAACTGCTTCAACATTTCTGGGTCCAATCCGCATCATGTCATTTGATGATTGAAATTGAAACATTTGAGCACCTCCAGCCACTTTTGCTTGAAGTAACCCCATTTTTGCTCCAGATTCTCTTAATTTATTCATTAGTAGTGGGATAGCCGTATCAGCATATTTCGCATGATTAATTGTAGTTTGATTAGCAAGAGATGAGTCAGGTAACATAATATGAGCCAAACCTGCAATTTCATTGATTTTATCAAAAAGGATCAGTCCTACGCAGGAACCTAGACCTGAAGTTCGGATTCTGTTAGGAGTTTTCACAATATTGAGATCAGCAATTCCTACTTTAACGATTTCATCCACTTCTTTTTTCATCAGATATACCAAGTGCATCAAATAGTGTTTTAAAAGAGTTCGGATCAGGTAATAGGAAGAAATGTCCTTTAACAGAGTCTATATCAAGCTGATCTTCTTCTTTAATTGCCGTATCAATGATAATTGCATAATCACTTGCATGCGATAGTTCAATTAATCCATGTGTTATAACTGCACCAAACATATCAATTGTTAAAGCAGGAACCGAAGGATATATCATTAGATTTGTTAAATCTGATAATGATGATAAATATGATCCGGTTAAAATGTTTCCAAGCTCCTGAAAAGCGGATAACCCTAGTTCACTATATGGTGGTTTTTGTAAAGAAAAGTCTTCATCATCTATTAGCTTTTTTATGAACCGCTCACTTTGTTCAATACTAAGAACAAAAAATAATGAACCTGGAATATCACCTTCCATTCTTAAAAACACACTAGCAACAACCACTTCTGGCCCACCCGCTAGATCCATAAGCTCATTAAATGAAATAACCTTAACATCAGGCACTGTCATATCAATCTTTTTACCTAGTAACTTAGACAAAGATGTTGCAGAATGCCCAGCACCTATGTTTCCAACCTCTTTTAAAATATCTAAATGTGTAGACGTTATTGACTTTGTATAATCCATGTCTATTTCTATACACCCAGAATTTCTGGGGTTTGACTAGTTTTTAATACTTCTTCAAGATCTATCATAACAATTAAACGCTTATCTAATTTTGCAACACCTAAAACATATTCAACCTCTACAGAGCCAACCACTTCAGGTGCAGGTTCAATGATGTCTGAATGAATATCGATGACATCATTTGCAGCATCTACAATAAAGCCAACTTCAATATCATCCTTTGATACAATGATCATCCTCGTACTTTCTGTATCCTCAAGTTCTTGAAGACCAAAGCGTTTACGTAAATCGATAATTGGGGTGACAACACCACGTAAATTTATAACTCCTTTTATATATGGAGCTGTTCTTGGAACTCTTGTAATATGTTGAACTTTCTCTATAGATCGTACTTGTTGCACAGGTATTCCATATTCCTCATCCTCCAACTGAAAAACAATCACTTTAAGGTCTCCAGTTAAATGTTCATTCATCGTATATACTCCTCTCTAAGACAAGCTCATTACCTGTTTAGCTCTCTTTTGCTAATATAGTCAATTATTTAATAAGAGCATTACAATCAACAATTAATGCTACTTGACCATCACCTAAAATGGTAGCTCCTGAAATGGCAAATACTGAATCCAAATAATTCCCTAATGATTTTAATACAACTTCCTGTTGACCAATGAAGGAATCTACAACTAATGCCGCCATTTTTTCACCTTTACGGACAATAATTAAAGAAAAGAAATCTTCATTTTCTTTTATTTCAGGGGCTTCAAAGATCTCGGACAAGAAGACTAAAGGCACGATCTTCCCTCTAAAATCAATGACTTTTTGATTATGCGCCTGGAGAATATCTTCTTTCTTAATAACAGCAGTTTCGATAATAGATGAAAGTGGGATCGCATATTTTTCATTTCGTAATTCAACTAGCATGACTGAAATAATCGATAATGTAAGTGGCAGCTGAATAGAGAATAACGATCCTTTACCTTCTTCGGCATCAACAGTGACTGTGCCTCCGAGAGATTCTATTGTACTCTTTACGACGTCTAAACCTACTCCACGACCAGATATATCTGAAATCTTTTCAGCAGTAGAAAATCCAGATGAGAAGATTAACTCGTATACTTGCTTATCTGTAAGGGTAGCTGCGACTTGGTCTGTCACAACCCCGCGATCTAATGCCTTTTTAAGTACACGTTCTCGATTAATTCCTGCTCCATCGTCTTCAATTTCAATGAAGACATGATTTCCACTATGATAAGCACTTAAAACAACATGTCCCTCTTCACTCTTTCCGTTTTTCACACGTTCCTCTGGCATTTCAATCCCGTGGTCGATCGCATTACGTAGCAAATGAACAAGCGGGTCCCCAATTTCATCTATAACCGTTCGATCTAGCTCAGTTTCAGCTCCTACAATTTCTAAATTAATTTTTTTATTTAAGTCCTTTGCTAATTGTCTAATCATTCTCGGGAAACGATTAAACACTGTTTCAACAGGAACCATTCTCATATTTAAAATAATGTTTTGTAAATCACCAGAGATCCTTGACATCCTTTCAACTGTTTCATTAAGCTCAGAATTATTCAAATCCCTTGAAATTTGTTCCAGTCTCCCACGGTCAATAACAAGCTCTTCAAAAAGATTCATCAAGATGTCTAGACGTTCAATATTTACACGAATTGTTTTCGAACTTGTGGAAGCTACCTGTTTTGTTGCTGTTTTCACTTCCTCCTTAGCCTGTTCCATTTCGTGTTTTTCTGTCGGTTCATGTTCTTTCTCTTCAATTGTTTCTGCATTAGCCGAAGTCACATTATTAGAGATTTGTTGGATAAGAACCTCTTCAATCTCTGATACTTTCATTACTTTATTTTTAAGATCTTCTGCAGATTCATTTGTAACAAGAGCTACAGTAAATACATGGTCAAATTTTTCTTCCTCCAAGAGCTCAACTGAAGGAACCGATTTGATAACCTCACCTGCCTGCTCTAAAATTTCAAACACCATAAATACTCTTGCTGCCTTTAATAAGCAGTCAGTTCTTAATGTAACCGTTAATTCATAAGCAGAAAAACCTTGTTCTTTTGACTGTTGGATAACAGCATTTTCATAATCATCATAAGATTGAATGGATTGTAAAGAATGTTGTGGAGCTAAATCACTTTTAGACTCAGGATTTTCTCCGTTTTCAATCTGCCTTAACATCTCTACTACTTTTGTAACATCTTTTTTCCCGTTCCCACCTTCAGCAATAGAGAATACCATTTCTTCAAGATCATCTACAGAGGCAAAAACAACATCTAGTATTTCAGCCGTTACAGTTATTTTTTCATTTCTAATAGCATCAAGAACATTTTCCATTTGGTGTGTTAAGTTTGCTAAGTCTTCATACCCCATTGTGGCACTCATGCCTTTTAATGTATGGGCAGACCTGAATATTTCATTCACAATTGATAAATCTGTAGGGTTATTCTCTAATTCTAGTAATTTTTCATTACAAGATTGCAAATGCTCTTTACTTTCTTCAATAAACACTTCTAAGTATTGGTTCATTTCCATACGGTAACACTCCTAAGTTTCGAGTTAAGTATTGGATTAAGCAGATAGACTATTGTCATTTAATAAGATCATTCCTTATTGAAAAGAATGAGGTCAGACTATTACTCGTTAGTGGTTAAGAAAATGTAAAATAGCATCTGAAATTTCTTCCACATTTACAATTCTATCAACTAGATTTGTCGCAATAGCTGATTTTGGCATACCGTAAACAACAGATGTGGCTTCTGATTCAGATATAGCTTTTACAAATCCATTTGACTTCATTTTTTTTAATCCTTCTGAACCATCAGATCCCATTCCTGTCATAATAACCGCAATTTTGCGATAATTCTTCAGCTCACTTATAGATTCAAACATCACATCTACTGATGGACGATGACCATTCCTTAAGTCAGTTTGGTCTATTTTTATTGTTAGTGTTGAGCCTGACTTTACAATTTTCATATGTGATCCACCAGGTGCTATATATGCCGTTCCGTTTTTTACAACATCTCCGTTCACAGCTTCTTTTACCTCAATTGAAGAGATTGAGTGAAGACGGTTGGCAAGTGACTTTGTAAAGCCTGGTGGCATGTGTTGGACAACTAAAATAGGTGCATTAATATTTGATGGTAATTTTGTTAATACATGTTGTAATGCTCTAGGTCCTCCTGTAGAGGTCCCAATACAAACGATCGATTGACCTATACGATTTCTGTCGAATATAACAGATTTTTTGCCAACTCCTGAGTCTATTTTACTATAATTATTGGTTTTCGGTAATAATTGATTATCTACTTTCTTTAAATTTGCTGATTTCGCTAGAATAACCTTATTCTTAAGCTCTTCCTTAACTTTATGCAGGTCTAAAGATATAGATCCAGAAGGCTTTGGTATAAAATCGATAGCACCATATTGCAACGATAAAATGGTATTTTCAGCACCGTCTTTCGTTGTACTCGAAAGCATTATCACAGGTCTTGGACATTTACTCATTATATTTTTAAGAGTTTCTAATCCATTCATAACAGGCATTTCAACATCAAGAGTAACAACATCCGGATTTAATAGTTCAATTTTTCTTAATGCATCTTCTCCATTTCTAGCTGTTCCAACTACATGAATTTGGTCATGTTCAGATAGAAAATCTGTTATTAACTTTCTCATAAAAGCGGAATCATCAACTACTAAGACACTTGTTTTATCCATAAGTTGTTACCTGCCTTTCATGAAGAAATGTTTTAGTTTCGAAATAAAAGGTATTTCATCTTGAGCTTCAACCATCGCATGTTTCCTTTGCAAATAATTTATTGAGATCGTGACTAAAGCTTTACTAGCTTGACAACTTGGATGGAAAAGAATGAACGGCTTTTGTTCAATAACCGCCTTCATGATGGTTGAATCCTCAGGAATGACTCCAAGTAAAAAAACTTCTTGATTTAAAAACTGATTAATCGTCAGTTCTAATCTTTTATAAGTCGATTCCCCGACTTTTTTATTAAAAGCTCGATTTACAACGATCGAAAAAGGGATAGTCATATTATTTACAGAAACATTTTTTATAGCTGCATACGCGTCTGTCATAGAAGTAGGCTCAGGTGTTGTAATCACAATGATTTCATCAACAGATAGTAAAAATCGTAAACTATCTTCTGAAATACCTGCTCCCATATCGAAAATGATATAATCGTATAATTTAAATAAAAGCCCAAGTTGTTGAAGAAATCGTTGGAATTTCTCTTCATTTAATGAAAAAATATCACCTAACCCTGTTCCGCCGGGAATATAATCGAGGCCATTGGGACCAGTTGAAACGATTTCTGAAAGCAACATATCACGATTGAAAAAGTCAACAATTGAGTAGGTTGAGCTTTCTCCAATTAATATCTCAATATTCCCCATTCCAATATCCAAATCAAATAACAAAACTCGTTTATTTTCTTTCCGTAATGCCAACGAAAAGTTAAGAGAAAAGTTTGACTTACCAACTCCCCCTTTACCACTCATAACAGCAACGGTTTTCGCTTCTGTTTTTAAGCTGATTAAACGTTCTCTAAGACGCTGTGCTTGATCATATCCCATTTTTCATTACCTCAATATTTGTTCTACTATATGTTCTCTTGTTGCCGCTTCGATATCATCAGGAACATTTTGACCATGTGTTGTATATGCAATGCCCTTTTTTGTTTTTATCATGACATCGAACAATGATCCTCTAGCTGATGTTTCGTCCAATTTTGTGAAAATAAGTTTATGAATTGGAATAACAGCAAATTGTTCATATACTACAAGCATATCTGCTAGTTTCGCCGTAGCAGCTAAAACTAAAAATGTTTCCATTTCATCATCAAAATCAATAATCTTCTGTAAATCAGAAACATATCTAGGTTCTAGAAAATTTCTACCTGCTGTATCAATAAAAACATAATCATACATTGAAAGTTTCTGTTTTGCTTGTTTAAAATCATCAATTGTATAACAGACCTCTAATGGTACATCCAAAATCTTCGCATATGTTTTTAGTTGATCAATTGCAGCAATTCGATAAGTGTCTGTTGTTATAAAAGCAACTTTTTTCTTTTTTTGAAGAACACATTCAGCAGCTAATTTTGCTAGAGTCGTTGTTTTACCTACACCAGTAGGACCAATAACATTAATATATTTCCTCTTATAAGAAATACCTCCAAAATCAAGCTCCGCTAGGTGACGAGCAAAAAATTCTTTTTGCTTTATTACTAAGTCTTCATTTGATATATTACCTTTTTGTGAAAGCCAAAAGTCTAAAAGCTTTGTTATCACTTCCCCTCTTAATGTGGGGGAAATCTCCTGTTTTGTCATTTTTTCTAATAAAATTTTTAAAGGTTGGGGATAAGTTTCACTTTTTCCTTCTACAGAAATAGCTCTAAGCATTCTTTTTAATTCACTGATTTCATCTAATAATGGTGTTTGATCGTTATTTATTTGCGTTCTATCTTGAACTTGTTGTCCTATATCATTTCGACTCATATGTACTAGAGGCTTTGATGTTTCTTTATTTATCTGTTTTACAGCTTTGTTCTCATTTGTGGGAACATCCGGGTCCATTGCAGCAATCACTTCAATTTTCTTTTTAGTGAAGAGCCCCAAAAATCCTCCGGTTTGAGTGATTTTTGAGTTTAATATAACGGCATCATTTCCCATTTCAGTTCGAATTTTTTTCATAGCCTCTTGCATAGATGGTGCGATATACTTTTTTACCTTCATTCTACATTCACCACCCCTATACTCTGTACTTCAACATTTGCTTCCAACTCATTGTAAGATAAAATAGGAACTTGAGGTAAATATCGTTCTGTTAATTGTCTAACATACATTCTAACTGCAGGTGAGCATAAAATGATCGGTGTTTGCTGTTGCAGTGATAACATTTCTACTTCTTTCGCGATTGATTCTATCATCAATTGAGAAACATCAGGACTTAAGGATAGATAATTACCATGTTCTGTCTGTTGTACACCATCAGCAATTAATTTTTCTACTCTCCCTGATAGAGTGACAACCTTTAAAATCTGATCCTGTTCAGCATATTGAGCGGTAATTTGCTTTGCTAAAGCTTGTCTTACATATTCTCCAAGTAATTCTGTATCTGATGTCATTTTTCCAAAATCAGCTAAAGTCTCAAAAATAATCGGCAAATTCCTTATTGATACTTTTTCACGTAATAACTTGGCAAGTACTTTTTGAATCTCACCTATACCGAGTGGAGATGGAGTTACTTCCTCAACTAATATCGGATAGGATTCTTTTAAATGGTCGATTAATTGTTTTGTTTCTTGTCGTCCTAATAATTCATGTGAATGTTGTTTTATAACCTCAGTAATATGAGTTGATACAACAGATGGAGGATCAACAACTGTATATCCATACATTTCAGCTGTATCTTTCATCTCCTCCGTAATCCATTTTGCAGGTAAACCAAATGATGGCTCGATTGTGTCAATTCCATCAATTGAATCATCTTCAATACCTGGAGCCATTGCTAAATAGTGGTCAAGTAGAATTTCACCTTTAGCCAATTCATTCCCTTTAATTTTTAAGCGATATTCATTAGGTTGCAATTGAATGTTATCCCGTATACGTACAACAGGAATAACAATCCCAAGTTCAATGGCCAACTGTCTTCTAATCATGACAACACGATCTAGAAGGTCTCCACCTTGATTTGTATCAGCAAGTGGAATTAATCCATATCCAAACTCAAATTCAATTGGATCAATATTAAGTAAATTGACGACACTTTCTGGACTCTTCATTTCGTCCATTTCAATCTCTTGTTCCATTTCCTCTTCATCAGGTAAATCCTGCACTTTGGATCTTGTGATCATATATCCACCAAAAGCAAGTAAAGCTGCTATTGGAAGTGTTAATAGAATACCAATTGGTGTAAAAATACCTAATAGAAAAATAGTGGCAGCTGCTACATAAAGCATTTTTGGAAAAGCAAACAGCTGAGAGGTGATATCTGTACCAAGGTTTCCTTCTGATGCAGCTCTTGTTACGACAATTCCTGTAGCAGTTGAAATTAACAACGCTGGAATTTGGCTCACAATTCCATCGCCAACTGTAAGCATTGTAAAATGAGAAGCAGCTTCATTTATTGACATTCCAAGCTGCATCATCCCAATGATGATCCCAAATAACATATTGATCAGTACCATAATAATTCCAGCGATAGCATCACCTTTAACGAATTTACTGGCCCCATCCATGGCTCCATAAAAATCAGCTTCATTAGCGATTTTGTCTCGCCTTTCACGAGCTTGTTGCTCAGAAATCATGCCCGCATTTAAATCAGCATCAATACTCATTTGTTTACCTGGCATCGCATCGAGCGTAAAACGGGCAGCTACTTCTGATACACGCTCTGAACCTTTTGTAATTACAACAAATTGAATAACAATTAAGATAATAAAGACAACAAAACCGACTAATACATTTCCTCCAGTAACAAACGTTCCAAATGTTTCAACTACTCTTCCAGCATCACCTTCTGCTAAAATCGCACGTGTTGTTGACACATTCAAACCTAAGCGAAATAGAGTTAAAAGAAGAATCAATGAAGGAAAGATTGAAAATTGCAGCGGCTCATTCATATTCATTGACGTAAGAATAACTAATAGTGCAAGAGAAATATTTATTATAATTAAAAAGCTCAACAACCAGCCCGGGAACGGAATGATCAGCATTGCCACAATTAAAATAACACTAAGTAATACAGATAAGTCTTTTCCGGACATGTTTTTCTCTCCTTAAATCCAATCTATCTATTTTATAGCAGGGATTAACCTCTATTGTGATATGGATCTTGCCTGATATACATAAGCAATAATCTCTGCCACAGCCTGAAAAAACTCATCAGGAATGGCCTGTCCAATATCAACCTGAGCATATAGCGCTCTTGCAAGGGGTCGATTTTCTACCATCATGACGTCATTTTCTTTTGCAATTTCTTTTATCTTTTGTGCAACTAGATCTACTCCCATGGCAACAACATAAGGAGCATCCATTTTTGTTTCATCATATTTTAACGCAATTGCATAGTGAGTTGGGTTTGTGATAACAACATCTGCAGTTGGAACATCCTGCATCATTCTCCTCATCGCCATTTCACGTTGCCTTTGCTTTATTTTCGATTTTATGAGTGGGTCACCTTCAGATTTTTTATATTCGTCCTTAATGTCTTGTTTTGACATTCTTAGATTTTTTTCATAGTCATATTTTTGATACAAATAATCTAATAAAGATAATAATAATAGAACAATAGAAGCAAACAAGCCCATTCTAACTGTTAAAGACCCTATAAATAGGAGAGATTGTTCCACTGTCATTTGTGATAACCTCAACACATTATCTAGTTCAAACCAAAGAACTGAAAACGTAACAGCACCAACAAAGGATATTTTTAACATCGACTTAAACAGTTCAACAATCGCACGCATTGAATAGATTCGTTTAAAACCTTGTATTGGATCTAGTTTATTTAACTTCATCTGAATTGCTTCAGTTGAAAACAAGAAGCCTACTTGTAAATAATTAGCTAACACACCCGCAACCAATGCAACACCCATAATCGGCCCTAAAATCAAGGCAGCTTGATAAGCTAGCATTAAAAAAACGTCATGTACATTTTGATCTGTTATATCAATTAATAAATAATCCTGAAAAACTCCTCTCATCATAAGAAGGATTCGATCTCTCATATATGCGCCAATGAATAAAAACGACAAAAAAACCGTTAGAAGAGAAATGGCAGTATTTACATCTGCACTTTTAGCTACCTGACCTTTTTTCCTTGCATCTTGCTTTTTTCGTGGAGTTGCCTTTTCGGTCTTCTCACCAGCAAAAAACTGCAAATCTAATTTAAGTAGATTGATTGCCTCCACCTCCAAACAACTCCATTAGGCCACGCATTGTATACGCCATCGTTTCAAATAGCTGTGACATTAACACAAATAGTGCACTCATTGTTAAAATCAGCATGATAAAACTCACTAAAATTTTTAACGGTAACCCAACAACAAAAATATTTAACTGCGGAACAGTTCTTGCAATTATTCCTAATGCAAGATCAACTAAAAAAAGCGAACCTACCACAGGAATGGACATCTGAAAAGCTATAATAAACATTGAATTGAACGATGTAATAATGAATTCGATGATATTCTCATTTCCCATAGGAAGAAAAGGTTGATTAATTGGCACAAATTGATAGCTATAATAAATACCATCCAGTAAAAGATGATGTGCATTTGTTGTAATAAGTAATAATAATGCAAAAGTATAAAGAAATTGCCCTATTAATGGGCTTTGCGCTCCTGTTTGAGGATCAATCACATTCGCAATTGCAAACCCCATTTGAAAATCTATAAAGCTCCCGGCAATTTGAATAGCAGAAAGGATAAAATAAGCTGAAAATCCAATAGCAAGCCCAAACAATACTTCTTTTAGAATTAGCATGAAATATTGCCCATCAACCTCAATAGCCGGAGGTTCTATGGAAAGGAACATGATCCAAGCCAAAAAGAAGGAAAACCCTATTTTATGTGTATTAGGAATATTTCGATATGAGAAAAAAGGCAATGTGACAAAAAACGCTGTTACCCTCATAAAAATGAGAAGAAACGCGGGATAATTTTCAAGTAGAGTGACCATTTTATCCAACAAACCTATTTAAATTACCAAAAATATCTTGTGCATAGGAAATCAGAGTAGATAGCATCCACGGTCCGAAAAAAATCAGTCCAACTAACACAGCAACGATCTTAGGAATAAAGGCAAGTGTTTGTTCTTGAATTTGTGTTGTAGCTTGAAAAATACTAACAATTAGCCCAATGACTAATGCTAATAACAATAAAGGCCCACAAATGATCAATACAGTATATACAGCTTTTTCAGCTAATGAAATGACAAACTCTGAGCTCATTCGTTCACACCCATTCTAAAAACTTTGTAACAATGATTTTACAATTAAATACCAACCATCTACTAATACAAATAGAAGGATTTTAAATGGAAGAGAAATCATAACCGGAGGTAACATCATCATTCCCATGGACATCAAAACACTTGCAACAACCATATCAATAACTAAAAAAGGAATAAAAATCATGAATCCAATTTGAAAAGCTGTTTTGATTTCACTTATAGCAAAAGCAGGAACAAGTGCGGTTAATGGTATGTCCTCTAGAGATTTAGGATTTTCGCTCCCAGCATAATTCAAGAACAATGCTAAATCCTTTTGCCTCGTATGCTTACTCATAAACTCTTTAAAAGGAATTGCAGCTCTATCGTAAGCTTCTTCTAATTCTATTTCTTCATTAAAAAGAGGCGTTAACGCCTGTTCGTTTACTTGAGAGAATGTAGGTGCCATAATAAAAAATGTTAAAAACATAGCAATTCCTATTAACACCTGATTCGGCGGCATTGATTGTGTTGCAAGTGAAGTTCGAACGAACGACAATACGATAATGATCCTTGTAAAACAAGTCATCAATATTAAAATACTGTGTGCAATAGATAATACCGTCAATAATAATAGAAGCTTAACAGAAGTACTAACATCTTCTGGGTTACTATTATTAAAAAACTCCATAAACTCATTCATTCTTGTTTAGACCCTTTCTTTTAATATCCTCAAACTTTTTCGTCCGTTCTTCCTTTATTTTTTGTAGTTGTTCATTTAGTTTTGATGAAAAAACAGTTGTATTAGAACTTGTCATAGATTTCTTCACATTTGTTTGTCGAATAAGAGTAGAAGTTAATCTCTGGACGAGATCCTTTGATTTAACAACCATTTCTTGCTTTTTCTCAAAGTCTTCTATTATACTACTGCTTTCCTGTTCATTATCAATCTCTTTTAATAAGGTGATAGAATCCCCAACACCAACAACTAAAACACGTTTTCCAACTTTAATCATTTGAACTGATTTATTTTGCCCTAGGCTTGTACCACCTAAATTTACAATTGCTTGTCCCTGTTGAAAAACTCGGTTTTTCTTCGTGACAAACTTTAATAGAACATAAATAAGAAAAAGGATAAACCCTAGGGCAAACATCATTTTAATAAAGTCCCAAGCTGTAACAGACAAGGAATCACCTTGTACATTGAGTTCTTTATCTTGTTGTACGAGATTTTCACTTGATTTATTTACACCTGTTATATTTTGTTGATCTTCTTGTACTTGTTTATTTATGTTTTCATATACACTCTCATTTTGTGAGTCCTCCGCATCTACAATATTTGTAGCATGCGGAGAAAAAAAGATAAGAGCAATTACCATTAATATTAGGTAGTTTCTATGAAGCAAAAATCTCTCCACCCTTAACTTAATGTTTTTCCAATAGCCTCTAATACACGATCTGCTTGGAACGGTTTCACAATAAAATCTTTTGCACCAGCTTGTATTGCGTCAATAACCATCGCTTGTTGTCCCATTGCTGAGCACATAATCACTTTAGCATTGCTGTTGATTTTTTTAATTTCTTTAAGTGCTGCAATCCCATCCATTTCTGGCATTGTAATGTCCATTGTCACTAAGTCTGGTTGATGTTCTTTGTATTTTTCTACTGCTTGTGCACCATCAGCAGCTTCAGCAACTACTTCATATCCGTTTTTTGTTAAAATATCTTTGATCATCATTCTCATAAATGCTGCATCGTCTACAATCATAATTTTATGTGCCATTATTTCTTCACTCCTAATTTTGAAATTTTATTTTAATTTATTTAATCGTTCAGATTTACTAATAATATCTGTTACACGGACTCCAAAGTTCTCGTCGATTACAACAACTTCCCCTTTTGCAACAATCTTATTATTTACTAATATATCAACATGTTCACCAGCAAGCTTATCTAATTCAATAATGGAACCTGAAGATAATTCCAGGATCTCTTTTACTGAGCGTTTTGTTCTGCCTAATTCCACTGTTACCTTTAATGGAATATCTAAAAGCATATCTAAGTTTTGAATTTCTTGATGTTGATATGAAATCGGCTCAAAAGAAGCAAACTCAACAGGCTTTACATTGACTGATGGCTGCTGCCTATGTTGAGTAGGCTGCTGGGGTGCAGTTTCATACATTGGTTGTCCCATTTGTTGCTGATACATAGGGTTTTCATAGATAGGCTGTTGTTGTTGTTCATAGACTTGTTGACCATTAGAGGTGCTATGTTGGACATTTTGTTGATATGAAGGGGTCACCTCATGTGTTGGTGCTTGAGGTTCAGGGACCTCTTTTATCGCTTCCATAGTAGCTGCCTCTTGCTTTGGATTGATTAATTGATCGATTAGATCCTTTGCAAAATTCAAAGGTAATAACTGCATGATATTTGAATCTATTAATGTTCCAATCTTTAACCTGAATGATACCTGTACTAATAAATCCTCATTAGGAATCGTATTCACATCATCTGTTTCATTTGCATCAAGAAGTTCAACAGTAGGCGGTGAAATATCTACTTTTTTATTAAAAATGGTTGACATTGATGTGGCTGCAGAACCCATCATTTGATTCATAGCTTCCTGTACAGCACTAACCTGAATCTCCCCTAACATCTCATCAGGGTTTGTCCCGTCTCCACCGATCATTAAATCAGCAATAATAGCCGCATCACTTTGCTTAATAACAAGTAAGTTACTCCCTGAAAACCCTTCTGTATAGTTCACTTCAATTGCAACATAAGGTTGTTGGAATTGATCACCCAATTTATTTTTGTGAACGACCGACACACTTGGTGTTGTAATTTCAACTTTTTGCTGAAGAAGAGTAGATAAAGCTGTTGCAGAGCTTCCGAATGAAATATTGCCAATTTCACCTATTGCATCCTCTTCCATTGGGTCAAAATAATCTTCATTTTTTAATAATACCTCTTCTTGCGTTTCTGCAGGATTTTCATCTTCATCAATACTTGACCCTTTTAAGAGTGCATCGATTTCATCCTGCGATAACATATCATTACTCACCATCTTCTTCACCTCTCGATAAGTGGTCAATAATTTGAACCGCTAATTTTTTGTTTATTTTTCCAGGTTGTCCAGTAAACTTTGGCTTATCTCCTATTTTAACCACCAATGGTTGGTCGATGGCAGAATTTAATTGAATGACATCACCAGGTTGTAATTGAAGAAAGTCTTGTATTGATAAATCCGATGTTCCAAGCTCAGCTGCAACCGTAAGGTCTGCCAAATTAATTTGCCTTTTTAAAGCGTCAATCTCATGTTGCTTCGGCTCTTTCCTATCAGATTGCATCCAATAATGAACAGATAGTTTTGGAATAATAGGCTCTAATACAACATGCGGAATACATAGGTTAATCATTCCGCTTGTTTCTCCAACTTGAATATTCAAGGATATAACAACAACTGTTTCATTCGGAGAAACCATTTGTAAAAACTGTGGATTCACTTCAAATTCCAACATGGTTGGCTCAATTTCAATTAATGACTCCCAAGCCTCTTGATAATTTTCTAATGATTTTTCAAAAATATTTGATATAATTTTCGTTTCAATTTCTGTTAATTTTTCAATTTTGTTAACACTTGCCCCAATGCCACCCATGATTCGATCCATCATAGCGTATGCTATATTTGGATTAACTTCCATAAGGACTCTACCTTCTAATGGAGCTACTTCAAAAATATTTAAAACCGTCATTTTCGGAATCGAGCGGATAAATTCCTCGTACGGTAGTTGATCTACTGATCCAACCGTGATCTGTATATAAGTTCGTAATTGAGCTGAAAAATAAGTTGTTAACAGTCTCGCAAAATTTTCATGTATTCTAGTTAAACTCCGAATTTGATCTTTTGAAAATCGTAACGCTCGCTTAAAATCATAAACTTTTACTTTTTTATTAGACTCTTCTTTTTTTAACTCATCTGCATCCATTTCACCAGTTGAAATGGCCGACAGCAAGGCATCAATTTCACTTTGTGATAAAATATCACCTGCCAAAGTTTTCACCTCCTATTTGTATTGTTGTTCAATTATTGAAGGATATAGGATGTGGTATAAACCTTATTGACCTTGCCTTCTTGCATTAATGCATTAGTTTTTTGGGTAATTGCATTTTTGAGCTTATTCATTCCTTCGGTTCCTTCTAGTTGAGAAGCCTCCATATTAGCTAGCTCCGAAATTATGATATCTTGCACTTGGAAAGATCGTTGTGTTAATTCTTCTTTTGCTTTTTTTGAATCTGTTTCAATTTTTAATGATATGCGCACAATATTACCACTGGATAAATTTGTGGTTATTTCGGGTATATCAACAGATGCTTCAACAACCTCTTCAATGGAGGGCTCTTTATGCTCATCTTCATTTCCTATAAACTTAGTAACGACGACAAGTGCTGTAACACCAATTAATGTAATTGACCCTATAATAACAAGCATAATTGTTAAAAGCTTCTTATTCATTACCCTTAACCTCCGTGTCTTTTCTCAGGAGACAAAACATTGATATCTCGATAAAAGGAAGAAATTTTTATAATAACCTCATATTCTGGTTCTTTTACAACATATTTATGACCATTTGTTAAGGTAATAGTTGTATCAGGAAATGACTCAATTACTTCTATGAATAAAGCATTTAAAGTAAAGGACTTTCCATTCAACCTTGTTAATTGAATCATATATTCAGAGGCTATCAAGAGTGCTAAGTGTTAGCCTCTTACCCCCTTATTAACGTTTTAAGTTAACTAATTCCTGTAAAATTTCATCAGATGTCGTTATAATTTTTGTGTTGGATTGGAATCCACGTTGAGCAACAATCATTTCTGTAAATTCTTCTGATAAGTCAACATTTGACATTTCTAACGCACCAGCAATGATGGAAGCTGCCCCATCAGTACCTGGAGCAAAAAGTTCATCTAATTGAATACCATTTCCATTTTTGTCGACTGATCCAGAGTTTGCTGATTCTCTAAATAGGTTTCCACCTACTTTTTCAAGTCCACCTGCGTTAGCAAAGTTAGCAATCCTGATTTGTCCAGCTACATTTAGTTGTCCGCTACTGTTAACAAATGTCACTGTTCCATCAGGTCCGATAGAAAAACTTTGAGCATCAAGAGGAATTTGGATAAGCCCAGCTTCACCACTCAGGCTGTCTGACCATTTTGGCTTTAGTAAGCTTTCAGCAGCATTTTCATATGTCACAACTGATTGAGCAACTTGATCCAAATCTACTTTAAAGTTAGTAACTTTATCTAAAAGTGCTTTAATTTTGTCAACATCTGTACTATTAAGTGCAGCATAGACTGTTCCTGTAGGTGGAGTTGGGGCATCGGCGTAATCTTCAGCTGGATTTGTAGAACCAGGTAAATTCAGCTTAGAGACAATTGAGCTAACTTGACTTATTATTTCGCTTACCGGTGCTCCGTTAAACGTATTTATACTATTATTTAGAACAGCTAAAGCTCCAGTAGGTGTATTACCACTTGTATTATAGAAGGAATCTGCAATAGTATTAAATCCGCCACCTGTATAAGGAGCATTTCCTTTTACATAATTATCAAAATCTTCGTAAGCTGTTTTCATAGCTGTATAAGCAGAACCAACACTAGAACCAGTAGTCATTGTATCTTGATATTCTGTATATGCCGTTAATAAGGTATTTGCTTTTTTCTCTAGTAACTTTGTGGCGTCAAGAATATTTTTATAAGATGATTCAAATATATTGATAGCAGTTAAAGCATTATTACCTTTTGTAATTTCAGCTGTAGTTGGTAAACTTTTCTCACCAGTTTCCCCAACTAAAAACAAACCATCTGAGGTCACTAAATATCCTCGGTCATCTAAATAAAAGTTTCCTGCTCTTGTATAATTTATATTCATTGCACGGTCTATTGCACCTGTAATAATGTTATTACCAATCTGATTACCTCGGTCAACACCTACACGGGCTAAATCTAAGATGGCTGCTACTGGAAAAAAACCATCACCCGAAAGTGCTAAATCAAGTGATCTTGCAGTTGTTTGTGTCGCACCTGTTGTATGAATAACGTCAATTGAGGATGCTTGAGATCCTAAACCTATTTGTTGTGCGTTTGTTCCACCACGAGCGTCGTTTGCTGCACCAGCTCCAGAAATTTGTTGACTTATTAAGTCTTTAAATGTTGTACGAGATTTTTTATAGCCATACGTATTAACATTCGCAATGTTATTACCTATAACATCTAGTTTCATTTGAAAATTTTTCATACCACTAATTCCCGAGTACATCGAACGTAACATTAATTTCTCTCTCCCTCTTTTATTGGACAATGTTGTTTCGATCAATCCACAACATGGCTTCCTAATTGGACCAGCTTTTTTAATTCATTATGATAGTTCCATTTATATTTGTGAAGATCTGTGATTTAGCTTCTCCTATATTCATTGCAGTTACCACTGTTTTATTACTAGCACTTACTATTAGAGCAGCATCTTGCAATATGACAAGAGAAACGGTTACTCCTTTATAGCTTCCCTATTGTACTTTTTCTTCTATTAAATTCCATTCTTTTTCAGAGATATGTATATCTCTTTCTTGGATTCTCTCTCATGCATGATTACTTATTTTTAGTGAAGGTTTTTGTACCTAACCAAAAACTTCTTTAAATTATGTTTGTGATTTTGAAACTTTCGCCTTTTTGGGAATCAAGCCAAATGGATGAGAGTGAGCTTGTTTAATAATATGAAGTGACATCAGTACACCACCACTACTAAGGTTGGCTGATTTTTGCAACTAAATTACTACTGATTTCTCTTCCATTATCAAGTTCAAGAACAATTTCATTATTTTTTTGTTTGATTGCTTTAACAATTCCAGTTTGTGTTTCATCTGATTCAGACCACTCAACTGATTTACCAATCATTTCTGAATATTTTAAGATTGAATCACTATTTGTATGAGTGCTTATGAACTTTTCCATCAAAGAATTCATATTTGTCATTTGTTCTAATGAGGAGAAGTTTGCCATCTGAGATATAAACTCCTTATCTTCCATTGGATTTAATGGATCTTGATTTTGCAGTTGTGTCATAAGAATCTTTAAAAATTCGTCTTTCCCAAGATTTGATCCCGAGCTACGAGTTTGAGCCTTGTTTGACAAAAGTAAACTCGAATCTATTGAAACAGACATAAATATACTCTCCTTATATTGAAATATTTAATGCTTCATCAAGTGATTCTTTAAACCTAACTTCATTTTCATCATCATTTTGAGAATTTGATTGTTGATTTTTTGGCTCTTGATCTTGTTTAGAATCCTTGTTTTCTCTTAAAAACCTAGAAGAATCATCCGTGAAAACATCAAATTTTTGAAATTCTATATTTATATTAGGCAAAGCTTGTTTTAACTGTGTACCACTATGTTCTAGAAGTTCTTTTGCTGATCGACAGGAGGCAATAATTTTCGCTATCATTTCACCATTTTTTTGTTGAACAATTTTTATTGTAATAGAGCCTAAATGTTCTGGAGTCAATTTAATGACTAGTCTACTTGTTCCGTTATTAAATTGAGTGTACCTACTACTCTTTAAAAACTCAGTCATTTTGGTTGTCAATTCTTCTCTCGTTGCAGTGTAAGTAGTTATTTTCTCCCCTAAGTTAATTGGCTGGTCATGCTTTATGAACCTATCTAAATGAATAGGATAGGACTCTTCCGACAAATTCGAATAATTAAGTATAAAAGTTGAGTTTGGTTGACTAGTTATCATTTCTTTATTAAGATTATTAGATTGACCATTATATTCCATTAAATTATCATTGTTAACCAGCTTAGTAAGAAGGTTATTAATTTCTGTCGAATCTTCAGATAATAATAATTTTCTTAAGTTTTCAGTCGAATCATCTAATAGATTATTAATGAGTATATCTCTTCCTAGAGAAGTCTCAGATAAATTTCGTGCTAAGCTTAGAAATTTATTATAATAGCGTATCTCATCTAAAACTTGGTCACTCGCAGAAATAATGATAATCTGTCCTTCAAGTAAAGCCTTATCTTCAAGTTTCATGTTGTCTAAAGCAAGAAACATATTTTGAAGCGAAAATTCATGAGGAGTCTTATAGCTTTCAAACTCAAGCTCTAACAAGGAGTTTAACTTGGCCATTAACTGATCAATCTCAAATTTTTCATTCATTTTATTTAATCCATCAACTTTTGCAATTAACATTAATGCACTAATACCAACAGGAAATTCATTAATAGAATTTAATAATTCATATAAATTTGAAGTTTGATTAAAAAGCTCATTAATATTTGTTTGCAACATTGATAGGAATTCATTAACATCTTCGTCAGATAAATCAATAACATTGGAGTTTTCGTCTAGTTGATCACCATAAATTTCTTTGATAACATTTTTTGCTTCAGATAATATTTCTTCATAATTAGTTTTTAGTTCAGAGATAACCGTTTTATCTTGTTCTACATTGGCTGCAGAATCGATAAAATCACTAAAACTATTCCCTACATTTTGGGTAATGCCCGATTTCCTTGATGAAAAGGTTTGAATATCATATGAATTAATAATTTTCATCAATTCACCTCCTTTTCCTTTTATTGAGAGTTTGAAGATAAGAGATTCGTAAATTTCACAGCATCTTCTACCGACATCTTGGATAAAATATCTGCAACTCGTTTGTCGTCAAGAGATGACAGGATTAATAAGGCTTTATCCTGTGATAGGTTTGGAATAATTTCAGCCGCTTTTTTGCTGCTCATATTATCATATAGTTTTCCGATATCTCTTGACTGGGTTTCCTCTTTAGCTTTTGTCAGTTCTTCTAATTGCTTTTCTAAGGAAGAAATTTCTTGCGTTAACTTTTGTACTTCTTTTTCTTTAATTCCAACATCATTTTCTAATGCACTAATCACTGTTGCTTGTTCTTCGATAGTTTTCTCTAATTTCTTATTTTCTTCCAATGTTTCCTGTTCTTTTAGTGCTTGTTCTGTTTCATCTTTATCGTCTTCTTTATTAAACAAATTCTCGATAACTGGAATAGTTGTAAACGTTGATTTTGCTTTTCCTAATACATCAAAGCCTGCAACAGATAGAATGACTACAACTAGTGTTAGTGTGAAAATAATCGGAATAAAGATAACAAAGAAAAACCATTGAAATTTACCATAGTCCTGCTTTTCAGTTCCCATCTGCATTCACCTAATTTCCACGGTACATGTAAGTTTGTATTGAAAGGTCATCCATAAATTTATTTTCAATCTGTTTATTTGTTATGACAAATTCGTTATATTGCTTTTCTTTCAACTTTTCATATTTTTTTAATTCCATGTTTTGATACATGAGCTTCGTTTGCTTTTCATTCATTCGATTACGAGTTAAGAGAACTAGGTTTTGATAATGTGAAATGGTCTTTTCGATGTTTGTCACAAATTGCTGATAGTGTCTAATTTCTTGGACAGACATACCATGATTAAGTTTTGATAGAGTATTCTCCTCTAATACTTCTTTTTGTTTAAGGGATTCATAGAGTTTATTAGCAACAGTTTCAAAATCATTAACAGACTGGTTATACTCCGCTAAGGATTGTTCTTTTTCATTTTCTTTAATATCCATAATTTTTTGAAATCGAAAATTAATTGACATTAGAAATCACCTTTTTCAATTAACAGATTAAGCGATTCAATACTTTGTTTTATTGAAACCTTATCTTCTACATTTTGTTTTAAGAATGAAATAATCTTCGGATAATATTTAATGGCTTCATCAATCTCACGCGAAGATCCCCTTTTATATGCACCAATGTTTATTAAATCTTCAGAGTTTAAGTATGTTGATAAAAGATCTCTTAACTTTGATGCTGAGTTCCGGTGATTTGAATCAATAATTAGGTTCATGACACGACTAATACTTTTTAGCACGTTAATAGCTGGAAATTGACCTTTATTTGCTAACTGTCGATCTAAGACAATATGACCATCTAAAATTCCTCGAACAGTATCAGAAATTGGCTCATTCAAATCATCACCATCTACTAAAACTGTATAAAATGCAGTGATTGTTCCGGCTTCATTCGTACCTGTTCTCTCTAATAGCTTTGGCAAAATAGCAAATACTGATGGTGTATAACCTTTTGTCGTTGGCGGCTCTCCTATAGCAAGTCCAATTTCACGTTGTGCCATAGCAACACGAGTAACCGAATCCATCATAAACATGACGTTTAATCCTTTATCTCGAAAATATTCAGCGATAGCTGTTGCTGTGTATGCCGCTTTTAGTCTCATCAATGCCGGTTGGTCAGATGTAGCTACAACAACTATTGACCTCTTCAACCCTTCAGGACCTAAATCTCGATCAATAAACTCTCGAACTTCTCGACCACGTTCACCGATAAGTGCAATAATGTTTAAATCAGCATTTGTATTTCTTGCAATCATCCCCATCAAGGTACTCTTACCAACACCACTACCTGCAAATATACCAACACGTTGACCTTTACCGACTGTTAATAGACTATCAATAACACGTACACCAACTTCCATTTTTTCATGAATTGGAGGTCGTTTCATTGGATTAGGAGGTGATTGATCTGTTGGAACACTAGTCAATCCCTTCGGAAGAGCCATTTCGTTTAATGGTAAGCCAAAGGAATCAAGTACTTGTCCAATAAGACCTGTTCCAACTTTAACTGTTAAAGGTTCTTCGGTAGCCTCCACAATACTTCCAGGTGAAATATTTGTTACTTGCAGATAAGGCATGAGGAGGACATTTTCATCCTTAAATCCAACAACCTCAGCAGGGATTTTTGTTTTATTGGTTGAACCAGCATAAATATAACATAAGTCTCCAATTGAACTTTCAGGCCCTCTTGATTCAATCATGAGCCCTACCACTCTTTTCACTTTTCCATATCGTTTATAAGAATCTAATGTATCAATTGCATGAATCAAATCTGCTGCTCTCAGGTTAGTTCACCTCTTACCTCTTCGCTAATAAATCGATTAAATGTTTTTTCAGTTGTTCTAATTGTGTATCAATGCTTATATCAATTCGTCCAAAAGCAGACTCAATAAAACAATCATGCTCATTTAATTCTGCATTAGCATAAATGTTAAAGTCTGTGTCATTTGTCACCAATGTTCTAAGTTCATCTTTTTGACTTAAAACTAATTCATAAAAGAGAGGATGGACATGAATTTTAATATGTTCATATTCTTTCACTTCGCTCAATCCTTTTTTAATGAGAGGAAGGAAATGATCAGGTGACTCTGTTAATTTAGTAGAAATGATTTTCTCAGCAATTTTTATAGAAAGTTCAAGAATAGCATTCTCTGAAGATTGAATTTTTTCGTCATAATCATTCTTTGCTAGGTCAATAATACGATTTGATTCTTCGATGGTTGACTGATATTGTCTTAATGCTTCCTGTCTTCCAAGCTCTAACCCCTCTGCATATCCTTCTTGTCTAGCTTGCTCAATAAAGTGATCACGTTCTTGTTCCCAATTATTCTTTTCAAACTCTAATTGCTGTTGGATGATTGAAGAATCTTCCATTGCCTTTTGGATAATTTTATCCGCCTCATCTTTTGCTGATTGAATGATTAAGGATGACTTCATTACTAATTCAGGGTCATTTTCATTCATTTTTTCTTGAAGCAAAGTTTTAATTGTTTGCACAACGATCTTTTCTTTCTCTTTTTGATGATTTGTATATTGTGACTTTATCAGCCTAGACAATAATATCATCTC